>NC_008816.1:1500000-1669886 GCF_000015645.1 Prochlorococcus marinus str. AS9601 | reverse complement strand
TAGTTTACGAAGAAAAGAATATGTGTAAAAAAATTTTCATTTGTTGAATATTTTTTACTTTTTCAAAAATTTTAAATTTATTCAACAAATAGAATTTCTTGTTATGTACTTTTCAACAAATGAAATTTATTTTTAATTGATTTCCACAGACACTATTTTTTTTGGACCTTAATATCCTAAGATTTTAGTTATATTTTTTAATGAAGGTTCAATATTTTTCCTAAAAATAGCATCGTTATTTTTAATAGCGCAATCAGGATCTTTCAATCCATTTCCAGTCAGAACACAAACAATAGTCGATTCTTTCTGAATTCTATTTTTATTTTTAATTAGTCCAGCAACTGATGCTGCACTGGCAGGTTCACAAAATACTCCCTCTTTGGCAAGAATTTTATAAGCATTGATTATTTCTTCATCTGTAACTGATTGAAAGTCTCCTTTACTCTCCTTCCTTACTTTTTTGGCTTTTTCTCTATTTACAGGATTTCCAATTCTTATTGCAGTTGCAATTGTTTCTGGATCCTTAACTATTATATTTTTTACTAATGGAGCAGAGCCTTCGGACTGAAAACCCATCATTATTGGTAATTTCAAATTGCTTTTTATTTTTGAATATTCTTTAAATCCCATCCAATAAGCAGTTATGTTTCCTGCATTACCCATAGGAATACAAAGCCAATCAGGAGCATAACCTAAGTCATCAACTATTTCAAAAGCTGCTGTTTTTTGTCCTTGTATTCGATATGGATTAACAGAATTAACAAGTTCTATAGGATGTTCTGAGGATAAATCTCTAACAATTTCAAGAGCCTTATCAAAGTTTCCGTTAATAGATATTATCTCAGCACCATACATTAATGCTTGCGCAAGCTTTCCTTGTGCAACAAATCCTTCTGGAATTAAAACATAAGGTTTTAATCCTCCTCTCGAAGCATATGCAGCAGCAGCAGCAGATGTATTTCCAGTACTTGCACAAATTACTGCTTCTCGTCCTTCTTCTTTTGCTTTGCTAATTGCCATAGTCATTCCACGATCTTTAAAAGATCCAGTTGGATTAAGGCCATCATATTTTAAAAAAACTTTTGTTCTATTTCCAATTAAGTTGCTAATTGACTCGCTTAGGATTAGTGGTGTATTTCCTTCATTTAGGGAAATAATAGGAGTTTTCTTTGTAACTGGAAGATATTGTTTATAAGCTTCTATTAGACCTGGCCATCTTTTTTTTCTGTAATTAATACGCAGTTTATTTTTTATTTTATTTAATAACACCATGGTTGTTTAATTTGTTTTGATTTTTTCTAGAGGGGAATTGGTGAAAAAGGTTAATAATTCCGAAATCGATTCTACTTTATTCATAACTTTGCTCAAAGCGCTGACATCTAAAATTACAGTTTTAGTTGGATATCCTTCAAAAAAATTTACTAGATTTATTTTTCCATTTCCTATGTTAATTCCTTGAATTACGCTTGCTCTGAGGGCCAGCATGCCTGTTCTTTCATCAGTTGCTCTTGGTGGGTGGATAATAGATGAAAGTCTTGTTAAAAAAACATTCCCTATTTCAGAATATACTAGTTTGCTTGCAATGCTAATAGGAACTTCAAATTCTTTGTTTAAAACTTTTCTAATTTCTTTATCGGGAGACCCGGTTGCTTTTAAAATTCTTTTTAATTGTTTTGTAGATTTACCTTCTTTAGCAAAAGTTTTTAAAGAATTTACTTTAATTGTTCTCGAAAATATACTATAAGTGATTTTAATTTCTTCAGCAGTACAAGCTTTTGGTATATTAAAAAATAATGGAGAAATTACTACAATAAAAAATATTTTTAATTTTAAAAATTTATTAAACTTCATTTATATATTTGCACCAGCGGCAATCTTAACAAGTCTTACTACTCCTTTTTCAGTTACTTTTTTTGCTATTTTTATACCCATTTCTTTTGTATAGGGCTCATTAATAAGTCTTGGCACTCTTCTTAGAAAAATGTCAATTGAATACCCCGGTACTTTTTGTAAAATCTCTAAAAAGTTTCTCAATGGCTCAACATACATTATAAGGTCACTCAAGTTATTATTTTCGTTAGTAGTATTTAATTTAATTGATTGTGGAAGATAATTATTTAAACTTTTCAATATTTTTAGACTAAGTAAATCTATCTGATTTGTTAAACCTTCAACTATCTCATTTCTAAGAAATCCTCCAGTTGGAGAAAAGAGAAGATTTATAACTTCGTCTAAAAGTTTTTCTAAATCGAGATTTGTTTGCTTTGCAGCGTTAGAAAGTAGATCTTCTAAACGATCCCATTTAAATTTTTTATTATCAAAAAGCATTTCTTTAAGGCTTTCCCTCAATTGTGGATCAGGGTCTTCCATCAATCTTCTTGCAAAATATGGATAAGCTGCTCCTAATATTTTGAAGTTTGGATCTACGCTTAAAGCTATTCCCTCTAATGTAAGTAATGATCTAATTATAAGAGCATAATACGGGGGTAGTCTGAAAGGGAATTTATACATAACACCAGACATATCGTCAGTAACGCTCTTAAAATCCATTTTCGAAACTCCTTGTTCAACGGCGTTAATGAAAACATCTTGAAATGCTGGAACAATAGGTTCTAGATTAACTTCCTCTGATAAAAATCCTAATTTTACGAAATCTTGAGACAATTTATCGAAGTTTTTATTTACTAAGTGAACTACTGCTTGAATTAATCCTGACCTAGATTCTCTGGAAACCTCGCTCATCATTCCAAAATCTAGATAACATAATCTTCCATCTTCTAAGGCTAATAAATTACCTGGATGCGGGTCTGCATGAAAAAAACCATGTTCTAAAAGCTGTTCTAAACTGCATTGCACCCCTATATCAATCATGTCATCAGGATTAATTCCTAATTTTTTTACATCCTCTAAATTTGTTAATTTTGTACCGTCTATCCATTCCATTGCTAAAACTCTTCTTGAAGTTATTTCTTTATAAATTTTTGGTACGGCAATCATCTTGTTATGTTTATGCATATCTCTAAATTTTTCTGCATTTGCAGCTTCGTTTAAATAATCCATTTCTTCAAAAACCCTCTTGCCTAATTCATCAATCAAAGCAACTAGATCACTTCTTATCAATCCGATATTGTTTTTTAGCCAATAAGCAATATTTCTTACAATGTAAAGGTCTAAGGTTATTTGTTCTCTTAAACCTGGCCTTTGTACTTTTATTGCAACGATCTCTTCGTTTTTTAATTTAGCTTTATGTACTTGACCTAAAGAAGCAGCAGAAATTGGCTCTTTATCAATTTCTAAAAAAATCTCATCTATTTTGTTTCCTAAATCTTCTTCTATTAATTCCATAGCTTTATCGCTATCAAAACCTGGGAGCTGATCTTGCAATTCAGATAATTCTTCTAGAAGAATGCCTGGGATTATATCTGGTCTTGTTGATAAAGCTTGGCCTGCTTTAACAAATGCAGGTCCAAGTTCTACTAACAAATTTGTTAATTCTCTTGCTCTAAATCTTGCTTGCTGTTTATTTTTCAGCCTTCCAGTTAATTTATCCCATCCAACGGAAAAGATGTAAGCAAAAATAGGTAGGAGTGTTTGCCAAAGCCTTTTTAAAAGTCTTTTAGGATTTTTTTTGTAAATTTTAGAAATTGTATCTGGATCATAATTTAAGAGTCCAGATACCTCAATAAAATCAGTAAAGTCTTCTTTCATAACTTTATATATTTAAAACCTTTATTTTTTTAAAAAAGAAGTTAATTTTTTTATATGGAAGATTTATCATGTTAATACAACTAAAAATAGAAAATATTGCCTTAATAGAAATTATAGAAATTAATTTCGAAAAAGGTTTGAATATCATAACTGGGGATTCTGGTTCAGGAAAATCATTAATTTTGGATTCCCTAAATGCTCTCTTTGGTGGAACTAATATACCTCTAAAACATTTAATACGTCCAGGAAAAGATTTTTGCGTTATTGAGGCGATATTTTCTTCTTCTTTTCAAATTAATAATTGGTTAATTAGTAATGGTTTTGAAATAACTTCTTCAGAACTACAAATTAAAAGAAAATCTTATAAAAAAAATAATAAAATCTTATCCAAATATAGCCTTAATGATTTACCAATTAATAAACAATCATTAGAAAAACTTGGAAGATTTTTAATAGATTTTGCAGGTCAATCTGACACTTTTATCTTTGATTCTTTAGATAAAAGAAGACTAATTATTGATGACTTATGTTCTCAAGAATTTAGAGATACTAGCGAAAGGATTAAAAGTATATGGAGAGAAAGTGAAAAGCTAACAAGACTATTGAATGAAAAAATAGAATTTTCTAGGAATCAAGAAGAAAAAAACTTGGCAATTAAACACATGTTGAAGAGTTTAGAAGAGGCTGATTTAAATTCAAGTCAAGAAATTTTAGAACTAGAGTTATTAGAAAATAAACTTGTAAATAATCTTGAAATTAATAATTCAATTAAATCATCATTAGAAAATTTAAATAATTTTAGTCATGATGAACCTTCAGTAACTTCTTTTCTAAATCAATCACTAAAGATTTTAAATAAAACAGCCGATTTCGATTTAAAGATTCAAAAATTCAGAGAGAAGTTATTAAATATTCATACTGATGTTGAAGATTTAATTTTTGAGCTGAAGTCATATTTGCAAGAAATAGAAAATTATGAATCTAATCTTCCAGAAATACAAAGAAGATTATTTTTTTTAAAAAACTTAGAGAGAACTTTTTCATTGGATTTAACTCAATTAATTGAAAAACGCGATCAATTAAAGACCTATTTTCAACAAAATGATCAAGGTAATGAGATTTGCAGTATTAAATCTCAAATTGAGAATTTACAACATAATTTAAATTCTTTATTTGTTATTCAATCTACTGAAAGAAAAAAAATTGCTAAACAGTTAAAAAATTCAGTAATGTCAACTTTAGGCAATCTAGGTTTAGAAAATGCAAATTTTTCAATTCAATTTTCTGCATCCAAGCCTTCTGGCGATGGAATTGATGATATAAATTTTTTGTTTTCGGCTAATCCTGATCAGAAGCTTGCTCCATTATCAAATGTTATTTCTGGCGGAGAAATGTCAAGATTTTTATTAGCTATTAAATCTAGTATTTCTAAACAACCTAATACTTTCTTTTTAGATGAAATTGATAGTGGTTTAAGTGGTAAATCTCTATTTTCTTTGGTTGAGCTTATAAAAGAAATTTCTAAAAATCAACAAGTCTTATGTATTACACATCAGCCATTTCTAGCTGCTAGGGGATCAGCTCATTTCAAAGTTCATAAAAACGTTATTAATGGAATAACTTATACTTCAATTGCAAAACTAACTACAAAAAATCAAAGAAAAAATGAACTAATAGAACTTATAGGTGGAGGTTCATGCGAAGTAAACGAATATGCTTCTAGACTACTTGATTGCTCAGCTGCGTAAAATAGAAAAAATTCTACTATAATAACCTTTTTAAATCAAAATTTAGATTTAAACATGGTTAATAAGGTTGATAGTAGTTTTGGAGAAGATAACTCAATCAATATTAGAGGAGCTCGACAGCATAATTTAAAAAATATTGATCTTTCTCTACCTAGGAACAAATTTATAGTTTTTACAGGTGTGAGTGGAAGTGGTAAAAGTTCTTTAGCCTTTGATACTATTTTTGCTGAAGGTCAAAGAAGATATGTTGAAAGTCTTTCGGCATACGCAAGGCAGTTTTTGGGTCAAGTAGATAAACCAGATGTTGACAATATTGAAGGTTTATCACCTGCTATTTCAATTGATCAAAAATCTACAAGTCATAATCCTCGATCAACAGTTGGAACAGTAACAGAGATACAAGATTATTTAAGATTATTGTTTGGTCGTGCTGGTGAGCCTCATTGTCACCACTGCGGGATTCCAATAGCGCCGCAAACAATTGATGAAATGGTTGATCAAATTCTTCTCTTGCCAGAAGGAACAAGGTACCAATTGTTGGCTCCTGTTGTAAGAGGAAAAAAAGGAACACATACAAAATTAATAAGTGGACTAGCTGCTGAAGGATTTGCTAGGGTAAGAATCAACGGAGAGGTAAGAGAACTTGCTGATAGTATTGAATTAGATAAAAATCAAATTCATAATATTGAGGTAGTAGTTGATAGATTAATTGCAAGAGATGGAATACAAGAAAGATTAAATGATTCTCTACAAACTTGTCTTAAAAGAGGTGATGGCCTAGCAATAGTAGAAGTTGTTCCAAAAAAAGGAGAAAACTTACCTTCTAACTTGGAGAGAGAAAAACTTTACTCAGAAAATTATGCATGTCCTGTGCATGGCTCTATTGTTGAAGAACTTTCTCCTAGATTATTTTCTTTTAATAGCCCATATGGGGCATGTCCAGATTGTCATGGGATTGGTTATTTAAAAAAATTTACTGCGGATAGAGTTATACCTGATAAAACATTGCCTGTTTATGCTGCAATAGCTCCTTGGAGTGAAAAAGATAATACTTATTACTTCTCTTTACTTTATTCCGTAGGACAAGCCTATGGTTTTGAATTAAAAACTCCTTGGAAAGATTTAAGTGATTTGCAAAAACAAGTTCTGCTTTTGGGATCAGATAAACCAATTTTAATTCAAGCTGATAGTCGTTTTAAAACTTCTAGTGGTTTTGAAAGACCTTTTGAGGGGATTTTACCAATATTAGAAAGGCAATTGAATGAAGCCAATGGAGAATCAGTTAAACAAAAATTAGAAAAGTATCTAGAATTAGTTCCCTGTAAGACATGTTCTGGAAAAAGATTAAGACCTGAGGCTTTGGCTGTTAAACTTGGCCCATACAACATTACTGATTTAACTTCTATAAGCGTTTCTGAAACCTTAAATCACGTAGAGCGCATCATGGGTTTAGGTAAGACAAAGAAAGAAAATATATCTTTATCAGAAAAACAAAAGCAGATTGGTGAATTGGTATTAAAAGAGATTCGTTTACGTTTGAAGTTTTTAATTAATGTAGGTTTAGATTATTTGACTTTAGACAGACCTGCTATGACTTTGTCTGGTGGTGAGGCTCAGCGTATTAGATTGGCCACACAAATAGGTGCAGGTCTTACTGGCGTTTTATATGTATTAGATGAACCAAGTATTGGCTTGCATCAGAGAGACAATGACAGATTATTAGAAACATTAAAAAGCTTAAGAGACTTGGGAAATACTTTGGTCGTCGTTGAACATGACGAAGATACTATGAAATCCGCAGATTATTTAGTAGATATTGGTCCAGGGGCAGGTGTTTATGGTGGGGAAATTATTGCTAAAGGATCTTATCAAGATGTCTTAAATTCCGAAAAGTCATTAACTGGAGCTTATCTCAGTGGTAGGAAGTCGATTCCTACTCCAAAAGAACGTAGATCATCTGTAAAAAAAAGTTTAATTTTAAATAATTGTATTAAAAATAATTTAAAAAATATTTCTGTTGAATTTCCTTTAGGAAGATTAGTTTCTGTAACTGGTGTGAGTGGAAGTGGGAAGAGCACTTTGATAAATGAATTACTTCATCCTGCATTATGTCATTCTCTAGGATTAAAAGTCCCTTTCCCGCAAGGAGTAAAAGAGTTAAAGGGTATAAAGGCAATTGATAAAGTTATCGTAATTGATCAATCTCCTATAGGAAGAACTCCAAGATCAAATCCTGCTACATATACCGGTGCTTTTGATCCTATACGGCAGATATTTACTGCCACAGTAGAAGCAAAAGCAAGAGGTTATCAAGCTGGTCAATTCAGCTTTAACGTGAAGGGTGGAAGATGCGAAGCTTGTAAAGGTCAGGGAGTCAATGTAATTGAAATGAATTTTTTACCTGATGTCTATGTTCAATGTGAAGTATGTAAAGGAGCTCGTTTTAATAGGGAAACTCTTCAGGTGAAATATAAAGGTTTCAATATATCTGATGTTTTAGAGATGACTGTTGAACAAGCTGCAGAAACTTTCTCAGCAATACCTCAAGCTGCGGACAGATTATCTACATTGGTTGATGTTGGATTAGGATATGTCAAATTAGGCCAGCCAGCTCCTACATTATCTGGAGGAGAGGCTCAAAGAGTTAAGTTAGCCACGGAATTGTCAAAAAGGGCTACTGGAAAAACTTTATATTTGATTGATGAACCAACGACAGGGTTAAGTTTTTATGATGTTCATAAATTAATGGATGTGATACAACGTTTGGTAGATAAAGGTAATTCAGTAATTGTTATTGAACATAATTTAGATGTTATTAGATGTTCAGATTGGATTATCGATTTAGGACCTGATGGAGGGGATAAAGGAGGAGAAATTATTGCAGAAGGTATTCCTGAGGATGTAGCTAAAAATCCTACAAGTCATACAGCAAAATATCTTAAAAAGGTTCTGAAATAAGTAAATTTTTGTTGTATTTCTTTTTATTTAAATTATTACAGCAAAAAAAATTCTTTTTATAAAGAGGCATAAAACTATTCTGTAACTGGTTTTTTGAAAACTTTTATATTAAAAAAATTTCAAATCATAATGCTTTCTTAATATTTCCTTTGAAAATTCAGCTTATTTGTATTAAAGGCCGTTGAACGGAGGACTTGCTGAATGAGGTTGAAATTTTTACATTTACATTTACATGGTCTTATACGTTCTAAAAATCTTGAATTAGGCAGGGATGCAGATACAGGAGGGCAAACAAAATACGTTTTAGAGTTAATTAAAAGCTTGGCTAATACTTCAGAAGTGGATCAAGTGGATTTAGTTACTCGTTTAATAAAAGACCCTAAAGTCGATGATGAATATTCTCAAGAAGAAGAATTTGTAGAACCTGGAGTTAGAATTTTAAGATTCAAATTTGGACCCAATAAATATTTAAGAAAGGAATTGCTTTGGCCTTATTTAGATCATTTAACTGAAACCCTAATTTCTTACTATAAAAAAAGCAAAAAGCCTAATTTCATCCATGCTCATTATGCAGATGCTGGATATGTAGGAGTTAAACTAAGTAAATCTTTAAACGTTCCTCTTATTTTTACAGGTCATTCTTTAGGAAGAGAAAAAAAAAGGAAATTGCTTGATACTGGTTTAAAAACTAATCAAATAGAAAAACTTTATTTTATTAGCAAAAGAATTGAGGCAGAAGAAAAAGCATTGAAGTCTGCAGATATTGTTGTTACAAGCACTAAACAAGAGTCAGTGTATCAATATTCCCAATATTCTTCTTTTTCACCTCACAAAGCTAAAGTTATTCCTCCTGGTGTTGACCATAAAAAATTTCATCATATTCACTCCACAAGCGAGACAGTCGAAATTGATAATATGATGAAACCTTTTCTAAAGGATTCTACTAAACCTCCATTTTTGACTATTTCTAGAGCTGTACGAAGAAAAAATATCCCATCTTTGATTGAGGCATATGGAAGATCTGAAAAATTAAAAAGAAAAACTAATTTAATTCTGATTTTGGGTTGTAGAGATAGTCCTTCAAAACTTGATCCTCAACAAAAAGATGTTTTCAATAATATTTTTGAAATAATTGATAAATATAATTTGTATGGAAAGGTAGCTTATCCAAAAAAACATCTTCCAAGTCAGATTCCTGCTTTATATAGGTGGGCTGCTAGCAGAGGGGGTGTATTTGTAAATCCAGCTTTAACAGAGCCTTTTGGTTTAACTCTTCTTGAAGCTTCTTCCTGTGGATTACCAATAATATCAACAAATGATGGAGGGCCAAAAGAAATTCGTTCAAAATGTGAAAATGGACTTCTAGTAGATGTTACTGATATTAATGAGTTAAAAGTTATTCTTGAAAAAGGAATTTCAAATAATAATCGGTGGAAATTATGGAGCAGAAACGGAATTGAGGGTGTTAGCAGGCACTTTAGTTGGAACACTCATGTACGCAATTATTTATCAGTACTAACTGAAGAATTTTTAAGTTCAAATAGTTATTCTTCATCTGACATTAAACAAAGTTGTTTAAAAGGAACTTCCTCACTTATAAAACCCCATTGATCAAATACCTCAGGATCAGGGTGAAGAATTAGTTGGTTATCTTGAGTTTTCTTTAATTTGAAGCCTTTTTTAGATAGTTTTTTCATTAAATTAGCAGTTTCTTCAAATCTTGATGCCATTGCATCAAGACTTGAGCAGTCACTTGTTAATCCATTATCTTTCCATGTAAAAAAATTCATAACAAATTTTTCAAAGGTTGATTTTTAAAACTATACCTAAAATTACAAGTAAAATGTTGATTTTCCAAAAATTTTCAACTATTTTTTGTTCCTTAACTCCTTTTAGTTCAAAATGGTGGTGTAGTGGAGCCATTAAAAATATTCGTTTACCTTTATGAAATAATTTTTTAGTAATTTTAAAAAATCCTACTTGTATTATTACTGATAATGATTCAACAATAAATATTCCTGAGAAAATAGATAGCGTAAAAATGCTATTGGTTAATAACGCTATAGAACCCATAATTGCTCCAATACTTAGAGATCCTGTGTCACCCATAAATATTTTTGCAGGATAATAATTATACTTGAGAAATCCTAAGCATATGCCGGACATCGAAAAACATAAGATGCTATAAACATAAAGTTCTTGCTGTTCTTTCATTAATATTTCTGTTCCTAATCCATAAAAGACAATCCCACTGCATCCAGCTGCTAATCCATCCAGTCCATCAGTCAAATTTACTGAATTACTTAAGCCCACAAGTACTAAAAAAGAAACTGGCAATATGAAAATATTCATATTTATTCCCCAGGTGTCAGAAACTGTTATTAATGGACTGATTAAAATTTTTTCATAGGCTAACAATATAAAAATTATTGAGATGAGACTTTGTATGAAAAATTTCTCTTTTGTTTTTAAACCTGTGTTCTCTTTTTTTTTAATGCTTAATAAATCATCTAAAAATCCTGTAATAAAGAAACCAAAAATAGTAAGTAACAATAGAAATAATTTTAGAGAACTTAAGTTGATAGTTATTATCAAAAGCAAAATTAAAAAAGGGATTATCATAAAAATCCCACCCATTGTTGGAGTATCACTTTTTTTAAAGTGATTAGCTGGGCCTTCATTCCTGATATTTTGAAGTAAATTAAATTTTTTGATAATCTTTAGACCATTTTTAGTTGTAAAAATAGAAATAAAGAAGAATAATAAGTAAACTCCTGTAAAAATAAAATTATTAAAAAAATAGGAGGTAACTATTAAAGCAAAAGTATTTAATATAAATAAAGATTCAAAATTAAACTTTTTAATCTTCCCAATCATCTTCTAATGAAGGATCTTCTTCAGTTTTATAATCTTCCTTTTCTCCCATAAGTGCTGAAAGCTCTTCTTCTTCTATAGTACTAATCTCTTGTGAATCTCCATCTTTTTCTGCTATAAGTCTTCCTGTATTCTCTAGCCAAGATAGCAGATCAGGTTCATCTCTTAATGGCAAAACAGGAGCTGGATCATCTCTGTGGTAGCAAGTTAAAGCTGGGTTGACTTCAGAAATATCGTCTAATCTAAGTTTTAGTTTATTTGAGTCCATTAAAAATTATGTTCTATATATAAGATAATACATAATGATGCCCACGAAAAACTGTGTTTGATAAAGCAAATTTAAAATACTTTTTTATCTGTCTAATTTCATTGTTGCTGTCTGGATTATTAAAACTTGTCGGATACTTGAATCCCAATGTTTTAATAATTAATAACTTTCTTCTCTTATTACTAGTTTTTGGTCCAGCTCTTTTAGTTACAATAGTATTAGTCTTTAATAAGTATTCAAATTCTTAATTACGTCAAAAAATTTAAATTTATGGAGCAAATTTAGATGCAGCAGTTAAAAAAAGTTGTACTAGCTTATTCTGGTGGCGTAGATACGAGCGTTTGTATTCCATATTTAAAGAATGAATATGGAATTTCAGAAGTAGTTACTTTTGTAGCAGATCTTGGACAAGGCGAGGATTTAGAACTTGTTAGACAAAAAGCTTTAAACTCTGGTGCATCTAAATCAATCGTTGGCAATTTAGTTAATAGTTTTGTTGAAAGATACGCTTTTCCAGCCATTAGAGCAAATGCATTATATTTAGATAAATATCCTTTATCTACTGCTCTTGCTAGGCCTTTAATTGCTGAAAATCTCGTAAATATTGCTAGAGAGATTAATGCCGATGCAGTAGCTCATGGATGCACTGGTAAAGGGAATGATCAAGTTCGGTTCGATTTAGCAATTAACGCTTTAGGTCCTGATTTAAAAATAATTACTCCTGCAAGGGAGTGGAATATGAGTAGAGAAGAGGCAATATTGTATGGAGAAAAGTTTGGTATACCTGCACCAGTATCAAAAAAATCACCATATTCAATAGACGTTAACTTACTCGGTAGGAGTATTGAAGCAGGTATATTAGAAGACCCAATGCAAGAAGCACCTGAGGATATTTTTTCGATGACATCATCAGTTAATAATTCACCTGATTCTCATCAAGATATAGAAATTGTTTTCAAAAATGGGTTTCCAGTTGGAATTAATGATCAATTTTTAACTCCAGTAGAGATCATTCAAAGAGCTAATAATCTTGCAGGTAAACACGGTTTTGGAAGAATAGATATGATTGAGGATCGAGTAGTAGGAATTAAAAGTAGAGAGATTTACGAAACACCTGGCCTCTTACTTTTAATCAAAGCTCACAAAGAATTAGAGAGCATTACGTTAAATCCTGATGTTATCGATTTTAAAGGAATGGTGGAAAAAAAATGGGGTCAATTAGTTTATCAAGGTTTTTGGTTTGGTCCTCTTAAAGAAAGTTTAGATGCATTTATATCATCGACTCAAACTTCAGTAAATGGAAGAGTAAAAATTAGACTTTATAAGGGAAACGCAATAGTCATTGGGAGAATGTCGGAAAATAATTCACTTTACAGGGAAGATTTGGCAACTTACAGCAAAGATGATGTATTTAATCATTCTCTAGCAGAGGGTTTTATTTATATGTGGGGTATGTCTAATAAAATATGGGCTGAGTTAAATTCAAAAACAAAAGATTAACATTTAAGATTCTGCATTTTCTTTAGTGCCAGCATCATCTTTGCTCGAAGTTGAACTATCTGCACTTGCTACTGGTTGTTTTTCTTTAGATTCAACTTTCGCATCTGGATTATCGTTATTCTCTGATTGAGATGTACTCTTGTTCGAAGGCCTTGGGGTTGGTAAAGGACCTTCTTGTTTAACAGTCATGTATCTAATAACATCTTCACTTAGTCTCATTGCTTTTTCAATTTTGAAGATATGTTGCCCATCACCTTGATGACTTAGTTGCACGTAAATACCTTCTCTATGTTTTGCTATTTGATAGGCTAATCTTCTCTTACCTCTCATTTGACTATCAAGAATAGTACCGCCAAATTCTTCTAAAAGCTTGTTGTATTTATCAATGTGATTAGTTACTTCATCTTCCGCAATGTCTGGGCGGAGGATATACATGGTTTCGTAATAAGATTGTTGGTCGGTCATAGTTTCAGACAAGGTCTTTGGCTCATCAATTGATGTAATGAGCGTCTGTTCATTACTTACCATACATTACGATAGGCAATTTCTTGACAAGTAGGATCATTTTTTTAAAGATATTTTTTTAGTGCGTCATTCATTACATGAAAAGGTACTTCTAAACCATCTGTCCAAAATGATAATGATTTTATTCCTTGGGCAACAAGCATTTCCAAACCATCTATAGTCTTGCATCCTTTTCTAGCACTAAATTTCAATAAAGTAGTTGGAGCAGGATTGTATATTAAATCGTAAACAATTGTTTGCGAGTTAAGAGATCTCCAAAATGTTTCGCCATATGGCATTACATTATTTTTATATTTAGTTGTTTTCATCCCTGCTGGTGTTGTATTTACAATCAAATCTGCTTCCCGAATTAAAACTTGGGCTTGATCATCACTATTCAATAAACCCTGTAGTTGAATTTCATTACCAAAGTTTTTAATTAATTCATCCAGTGATGATTTGTTACGTGATATTACTGAAATTGTTGAAAGATTTAAATTTATTAAACCTTGAATAACAGATCTTGCTGCACCCCCGGAGCCAAGAACTATTGATTTTTTCTTTGCTAAGTTTAAATTTTTTAATGGATAAATAAATCCCTCTACATCGGTATTAGTTGCGCTCCATTTTTTTTC
The DNA here is from genome assembly GCF_000015645.1 of Prochlorococcus marinus str. AS9601. NCBI lineage: Bacteria > Bacillati > Cyanobacteriota > Cyanophyceae > Synechococcales > Prochlorococcaceae > Prochlorococcus > Prochlorococcus marinus. Next base: position 1,655,691 of record NC_008816.1, on the reverse strand, counting down.
AGAATTTAATTTCAGGGTATTAATTGCTTTAAGTTTGTTAGCAATAGGGGAGATTTCACTACAAAGGGTTAATACTTTTTCTTTGTGTGGAATTGTAATGTTTAAACCTTTGCAATTAATCTTTTTAAAAGAATTAAGAACTAATTCTAGATCTTCATCTTTGCAGGGTACAGCAATATAGATTAAATCTAAGCCTAAATATTGAAGGGCAGCATTTTGCATAATTGGAGACAAAGAATGGCTTACTGGATTGCCAATTAATGCGATGAAAGATGTCTTACTTGAAATCATATTTAGAATTTTAACCTTAAAATTAATAGTCTGTTCGGGAACCACACCTCGTCTTTGAGTAACAATAATGACGTCAATGACCGATTATGGAGAGTAACAAATATAAATGATTTACCCATGGGTAAGGTAGTAGGAATTGATTTAGGAACAACTAATAGTTGTGTCGCTGTAATGGAAGGTGGTAAGCCTACTGTAATAGCAAATGCTGAGGGTTTCAGAACTACTCCGTCAGTTGTTGCATATACAAAAAATCAAGATCAGCTTGTTGGACAAATAGCAAAAAGACAAGCTGTAATGAACCCTGAAAATACTTTTTATTCTGCAAAACGTTTTGTTGGTAGAAGAGTTGATGAAGTTAATGAAGAATCTAAAGAAGTTAGTTATTCTGTTGAAAAATCTGGTTCTAGTGTCAAATTAAAATGTCCTATTTTGGATAAACAGTTTTCTCCTGAAGAGGTGAGTTCTCAAGTTTTAAGAAAGCTAGCAGATGATGCAGGTAAGTATCTTGGTGATAAAGTTACACAGGCAGTAATTACAGTTCCAGCTTATTTTAATGATTCCCAAAGACAGGCTACGAAAGATGCTGGAAAGATTGCAGGATTAGAAGTTCTCAGAATCGTTAATGAGCCAACTGCTGCGGCTTTAGCGTATGGTTTGGATAAAGAAAATGAAAAAATTCTTGTTTTTGATTTAGGGGGAGGTACATTTGACGTTTCAGTTATTGAAGCTGGTGATGGAGTAACTGAAGTTCTATCTACATCTGGAGACACACATTTAGGTGGTGATGATTTTGATAGATGCATCGTAGATCACTTAGCCAATACTTTTAAATCCAATGAGGGAATAGATCTCAGACAAGATAAGCAAGCTTTGCAAAGATTGACTGAAGCTGCAGAAAAAGCAAAAATAGAGCTCTCAAATGCTACGCAAAGTGAAATAAATTTACCTTTTATTACAGCGACGCCTGAAGGACCAAAACATTTGGATTTGAACCTTACTAGAGCAAAGTTTGAGGAATTAGCAGCTTCTTTAATTGATAGGTGTAAGACTCCTGTTGAGAGAGCTATAAGTGATGCAAAAATTTCTACTAGTGAAATTGATGAAGTTGTTATGGTGGGAGGCTCATCTAGAATACCTGCTGTCTTAGATTTAGTTAAAAAAATAATTGGTAAAGAACCAAATCAAACTGTTAATCCTGATGAGGTAGTAGCTGTTGGAGCTGCGATTCAGGGAGGGGTTTTAGCAGGAGAGGTTAAAGATATATTGTTGCTTGACGTTACTCCACTTTCTTTAGGTGTAGAGACTTTAGGTGGAGTAATGACAAAAATGATCAACCGAAATACTACAGTACCTACGAAGAAATCTGAAACATATTCAACTGCTGTAGACGGTCAAACAAATGTTGAAATACACGTTTTACAGGGTGAAAGAGAAATGGCTTCTGATAATAAAAGCTTAGGAACTTTCAGATTAGATGGTATACCTTCAGCACCAAGAGGAGTACCGCAAATCGAAGTTACTTTCGATATCGATGCAAATGGTATTCTTAGTGTTACTGCTAAGGATAAAGGTAGTGGTAAAGAGCAAAGTATTTCTATCACTGGTGCTTCAACGTTATCTGATAATGAAGTTGAAAAAATGGTAAAAGATGCTGAATCAAATGCATCTGCAGATAAAGAAAAAAGAGAAAAAATCGATTTAAAAAATCAAGCTGAAACACTCGTGTATCAGACAGAAAAACAACTCGGTGAGTTGGGAGATAAAATTGATGCTGCAACAAAGTCTAAAGTTGAAGAAAAAAGTAATTCTTTAAAAGAGGCAACTTCAAAAGAAGACTATGAATCAATGAAAAAACTTCTTGAAGAACTCCAGCAAGAACTTTATGCAGTTGGTTCATCTGTTTATCAGCAACCCGGTAATCAGCCACCTTCACCTGGTGCAGCAAGCGGTTCTGATCAGAGTGATTCAAATGAAAAAGGTGGAGATGATGTAATTGATGCAGACTTTACTGAAACGAAAGATTAAGAAAGGTAATTTTGAATTTCATTAGCAACCCATTTAGAACAAGCTGGCGCAAGTAAAATCCCATTTTTATAAAAACCAGTACATATAATTAGTCCATCATTAATATTTTTCATTATTGGTGAAGGCTCACCATCTGGTCTTGACCTTATTCCATACCATTTTTTAGCAATTTTACCTTTCATAAGCCAATCTGGTTTTTGATCGAGAAAATTTGTGAGTTTTTCTAATACATTTTCTTCTGGCTTAGTATTATATTCATCAGTTGATCCAATAATTAGTTTATTTTTTGATTTTGGAATTATATTTTTACCATTTATACTGAATTGTTTTGGCAGCGATAATAAATCAACTTCAGCATCATCTATATCAATTTCAATAGCTTGTCCTAAAACTGGTTTTAGTTTGATCTTGTGGGATACGCTATCTATTAAATCAACCGCTTTTAGTGAATTACATAAAATAACCATGTCAGATTTTATATCTTCATTATTCCTTGTTGTAGAAATCCATTGATTGTTTGATTTTCTGATTTTTATTATTTCTCCTTCTAAAGAATTTACTTTTTTATGCTTTAGATATTTATCTAATGTTTTAAGTAATGACAAAGCATTTACTCTTCCATCTTTGAAGGAAATCATTCCTTTTATATTTTTTGTTTGGAAGGCTTTATTTAAATTCTGTATTATTATTGAGTTACTTTCTAAAGTTCGTAAGTTTAGATCATTATTTTCATAAATAAATGTCTCTAATTTTTTAAACTTTTCTTCATTAGTAGTTAGTTGTATTAATGGCTTTTCGATATCTAATTCATAATTAAATTTTTGTAGAAATGTAATCCATTTTGGCCATAATTCAATGCTTTGTTTCCTGAGAGCCCAACTTCTACCTTTTCTTTTTTGATACATATTACCCATTAGTAAGCCTAAAGCTGCATTGCTACTATTTTGGAGTTGAGTTTGATCAATTATTGTTACTTGGAAACCTAATTCTGATAATTCTAAAGCGTTAAATTTTCCTATAATCCCTGATCCAATTACAAGTATGCGTGCTTTTTGAAAATTTTCTTTTAAGCTTTTCATTGATATATTAGATATATTGCTTATTTGACTTGATAGTTAAAGATTTTTTGGAACATCCTTCAATTATATTCAAAATTGTTTGTCCTGATCGTCCTGGCCTTGTGAGTTTACTTACAAGTTGGATTTCAAACTACGGTGGCAACATAAAACATTCTGATCATCATACAGATCAAGATGCGGGTTTGTTCCTTAGTCGAATTGAATGGAATAGTAAAAATGCATTTTTGAATAGAGATGAAATTTATAAAGAATTTGAAAAAATTGCAGATGAAGTAAATGGAAAATTTAATGTAAATTATTCTGATGAAATTCCAAATGTTGCAATTTTTGTGAGTAAACAAAATCATTGCTTGATTGATTTACTTTGGCGAGTAAGAAATGGTGAATTGAAAATGCAAGTGCCGGTAATAATTTCGAATCATTCTGACCTTGAAAATATTGCAAACGACTTTAATGCAAAATTTGTCTATGTTGATACCTTTAATATTGACAAATCTGTTGTTGAAGATCAATTTTTAAATTTATTAAAAGAATATGAAATTGATCTTGTTGTGTTAGCCAAATATATGCAAATTTTGAGTGACTCTTTTTTAAAAAAGTTCTCTTCAATAATCAATATTCATCATTCTTTCTTACCTGCATTTAAGGGCGGTCAACCATATCATCGAGCATGGAAGAGAGGTGTTAAATTAATCGGTGCCACAGCTCACTATGTTACTGAAGATCTTGATGAAGGTCCGATCATAGAGCAATGCACAGTTAATGTAAGTCATAGGGATGAAGTTGATGATTTGATTAGAAAAGGAAGAGATATTGAAAGAATTGCTCTAGCAAGAGCAGTTAGATTACATCTGAATCATCAAGTAATTGTTTATAATAGTAAAACTGCTGTTTTTGATTGAAGATAGTTCCTTAATCTTCTAACTCTATTTGTATTTGTCTTTCATAAATTGATTCTTCATTAAAAGCTCTTGCTATCAAGAAACTGGCAATGCAGCTGATTAACACAGGTTTCATTATTAATAAATTTTTTGTTAAAGCGAAAGCTAAAAACATTGCGGTAATTGGTGTTCGCGAACATCCTGCTACGAAAGCTCCCATTCCAGCAAAAATGTATGTACTTGGTGCATGTCCTGTCGCAATTTCCACCCAGCTCCCCATTATTAGTCCGATTGCCCCACCTAAAGTAAGCATTGGATAGAACAATCCTCCAGGAGCTCCAGATGCTGCAGCTAAACCTGTCGTGATAAATAATACTAAAACTGCTAATAAAGCAATTCCATTACTTGTATTTTGTTCAGCTATTATTTTCTGTAATTCATCTAAATTATGAAATGTACTGGGCAAACAAGAGTACATGCTTCCTAAAATAAGCCCACAAATACTCATTTTTAAAACAAATTTATTTTTATACCACTTTTTCCCAAGATTTTGCATCAACAAAACATATCTGCTGTACAATTCTGCAAATATTCCAATAATTATTCCTAGTAAAACTAAGTAAAGAAAATCTACAGGTAAGAAAAAAACTGATGGGTCATATTCTTTTTGAATCAAAAATCCGAGGTTAAAATCAAACCCTCCTGCTTTAGGATCTAAACCTAAGGCTTGAATAATATCAGCAGATGAATCTGCAATGAAAGTTGTGATTACTACCAATAGCAAAATTACTGGTCTTGCAGAGTTTAATAATTCTTCTATTGCATAGACAAACCCTCCTAATGGAGCGCTAAATACTGCAGCTATTCCAGCACCACCCCCTGCTGCTACTATTACTCTTCTAAAAGCTGTAGGAGCTTTGAGCCACTTGGCCATTTGCCAAGCTACTGATCCTCCCATTTGAACGGATGGACCTTCTGGACCCAAAGGGAATCCACTACCAATAGCAATAATTCCTGATATTAGCTTTACTAATCCTACTTTTAAATTCATTGGAACTTTTTTATGTCTTAAAAAACCCATGATTTGACTCACTCCTGAGCCTTTTGCAGCAGGTGCTATATTTTTGATCAAATATCCTGCAATAGCTCCTCCTAGAGCTCCAAAAATAGGTAAGACCGCAATAGATGGGAATTGGTCTAATAATGCTAATCTCCAATTATTAATAAAATAGATTCCAGTTTTAAAAGATATGCTTGTAATTGAGGCTCCTAAACCTGTTAATAAGAGCGAAAATGCAACAACCAGAGATCTTTGTTTTAATAATTTTTTGATGCTACGAGAAGAATTATTACTTGTTTTTTGAATATTATCTTTTATAAAGTTTGGCATAGTCCATGATTACTTTGTCAAGCTGAAATCTTGTATTTCATCAAATTGAAGATAGCGATAAAGTTCATCCGAATATGGATTAATTTTATTTTTAGTAATATCCTGATATTCTTCAACTTCAGGTATTTTGCCAAGCAGTGCGCAAACTGCTGCTAATTCGGCGCTGCCTAAAAAGACTTGTGCATTCTTGCCAAGTCTATTGTCAAAATTTCTTGTACTAGTAGAAAATACTACGGATCCTTCATCTACTCTGGCTTGATTACCCATACATAAAGAACAGCCTGGTAACTCTAACCTTGCACCACAATCTTCGAAAATTTTATAGTAACCTTCAGCTTTTAGAGTTTCTTCATCCATTTTTGTTGGTGGACAAATCCATAATTTAGCTTTTAAATTTTGTACACCTTCAAGAACTTTCGCAGCTGCCCTGTAATGGCCAATATTAGTCATGCAAGAACCTATAAAAACTTCGTCAATATTTGTATTTGCAACATCAGTGATTTCTTTTACATTATCCGGATCGTTTGGGCAAGCAACTATAGGTTGTGTTACTTTTGCTAAATCAATTTCAATGATTTCTTTATACTGAGCGTTTGAATCTGGTTGAATCAATGATGGTTGTTTTAACCAATTTTTCATATCATTTATTCTTCTTGAAATTGATTTTGAATCTTCATAATTGCTTTCAATCATTTTTTCTAGCAGGCAAATATTGCTTCTTAAGTATTCTTTTACAGTTTCTTGGGATAAAAGTATGGTACTACCAGCGCATGAGCGTTCTGCAGTAGCATCAGTAAGTTCAAAAGCTTGTTCAAGTTTTAGGTTTGGTAATCCCTCAATTTCCATAATTTTCCCGTTGAATATATTTTTCTTATTTGCTTTCTCAACAGTTAAGAGCCCTTTTTTAATTGCGAAAAGAGGGATTGCATTTACTAAATCTCTGAGAGTGATTCCTGGTAATAATTCTCCCTTAAATTTAACCAGTACAGATTCTGGCATATTTAATGGCATTGATCCTATTGCAGCGGCAAAGGCAACAATGCCCGAGCCTCCAGGAAATGAAATGCCAAGAGGAAATCTAGTATGACTATCTCCGCCTGTGCCAACAGTATCTGGGAGAAGCATTCTATTAAGCCAGCTATGAATTATGCCGTCTCCAGGCTTAAGAGCTACTCCACCTCTTTGTGATATAAAATCAGGTAATTCTTTATGGGTAACTAGATCTACTGGTTTAGGATACGCAGCTGTATGACAAAAACTTTGCATCACTAAATCTGCAGTAAATCCTAAACAAGCTAGTTCTTTTAGTTCATCTCTAGTCATTGGCCCAGTAGTATCTTGACTACCAACTGTGGTCATAATTGGCTCACAGGTCATTCCTGGCCTTACTCCCTCTAAACCGCATGCTTTGCCTACTATTTTTTGAGCTTGAGTAAATCCGGCACTACTTTCAGTTGGATTTTGTGGCCTAGTAAATATTTCACTAGGTTGATAATTTAATTTATTTCTAATTTTATCTGTAAGAGATCTACCAATCATAAGATTAATTCTTCCGCCAGCTTGAATCTCATCACTAAGAGTTGATGGATACAAGTCGAATTTGCTTATTAATTCTTCAGTATTTGAATCTTTTTCAACTTTTTTAATAATGCCTGCATAAGGATATATCTTAATAACATCTCCTGTTTTCATTTGAGATACGTCAGCTTCTATTGGTAAAGCTCCTGAATCTTGTGCAGTATTAAAGAAAATTGGGGCTATTTTGCTGCCAATTATTATTCCACCTGTTTTTTTGTTTGGAACAAAAGCAATATCTTCTCCTATATGCCAAATGAGTGAATTAATAGCAGATTTTCTAGAACTCCCTGTTCCAACAACATCTCCAACATATGCTATTGGTAAATTTTGTTTTTTTAAATTATCAAGAATCTTTAGTCCATCAGGTTTTTTGAATTCCAACATAGCTAATGCGTGCATCGGAATATCCGGGCGTGTTGTTGCATGTACAGCTGGAGATAAGTCGTCTGTATTTGTTTCACCGTCAACTTTAAACACCAAACAAGTAATCTCTTTTTCAAGAACTTTTTTATTTTTGAACCATTCTGCATTTGCCCAACTATTTACAACCTCTTTTGCATAAAAATTATTTTGTGACAATTCATAGATTTCATTAGCTGAATCGTAAACAAGAATGATATTTTTTAAAACTTCTGCCGCTTTTTTAGCAAGTAAACTATTTTCCCCTTTCAGTATTTCAACCAGAGAATTTACATTATATCCGCCTATCATTGTTCCTAGTATTTCAATTGCTTTTTCGGGATTAATTAATTTGCAATATTTTTCGGAATTAACAATAGCTGTAAGCCAGCTTGCTTTTACATAAGCAGCCTCATCGACTCCTGGTGGAACTCTATTTAGAAGTAAATCAAGTAAATAAGAAGAATCGTAATTACTATCTTGTTCCAATAATTTTGTAATACAATTTGTTTGCTCAGCATTTAAAGGTAAAGGAGGTATACCTTTGGCAGCTCTTTCCGCTACGTGATCTGCGTAATCTTTTAGCAATGTTTCCAAATTCTTCATTAGTAAGGTTTAATGCCTAATCTATTGTTATTTTTAATATTGAAAAGGAGAGTATTCATAAATGCTTTTTTAAATATTCAAACTTCTTAATTAATCAATGACGACATCATCCAATAATTCAGCTTTAGAAAAGACATCAGATTTACATGTTGTTGAAACACGTCCATTAATACCTCCAAGCAGATTACATAATGATATACCTTTAGATCACGCCTCTGCTAATACAGTATCTAAAACAAGAAGATCGATACAAAATATTTTGCATCATAATGATAAGAAGCTTCTAGTAATCGTGGGCCCATGTTCAATTCATGATCTTGAGGCGGCAAAGGAATATTCAAAATATATTCAAAAATTCCGAGAAATGTATAACGATAAATTAGAAATAATTATGAGAGTATATTTTGAAAAACCAAGGACAACTATTGGTTGGAAGGGATTGATAAATGATCCTCATCTAGATGATTCTTATGATATTAATACTGGTTTAAGAAGGGCAAGAAGTTTGCTTTCATATTTAGCAACTCGAGGCATACCTTCTGCTACAGAATTACTAGATCCAATTGTTCCTCAATACATTGCCGATTTAATAAGTTGGACAGCCATAGGTGCGCGGACCACGGAAAGTCAAACTCATAGAGAAATGGCATCAGGATTATCAATGCCTATAGGCTTTAAAAATGGAACGGATGGTTCTTTTACTACTGCAATTAATGCAATGCAGTCAGCTTCAAAATCCCATCACTTCTTAGGTGTAAATGAAAATGGAATGGCTTCTATAGTTAATACTACAGGAAATCCAGATGGACATATAGTTTTAAGGGGCGGTTCAAAAGGCCCAAATTTTGAAAGTGATCATGTACAAAGAATTTCAGCAGAATTGAGGCAGTATAATCTTCCCCATAAAGTGATGATTGATTGTAGTCATGGAAATTCCAATAAAGATTTCCGAAAACAGTCAGAAGTGCTAAAAAATGTAGCTTCTCAAATTAGTAATGGTGAAAAAAATATTTTAGGAGTTATGCTTGAAAGTCATTTGAAGGAAGGAAATCAAAAACTTTTAAAAAAAGAAGATCTCCAGTTTGGAAGAAGCATTACAGATGCATGTATAGATATAGAAACAACAAAAGAATTAATCGCTATTTTATACGATTCACTTAGCTAGTTATTAAAAAATTAAAAAATAATGCTGAAGAGATTGGAACAATGAAATTATCTATTCCTATAATACTAAATTGTTCGAGCAAAGTCGCAATAAAAGCTATCGTAAAATAATTTAAATTTAGACTATTTTGTTGAAAATATCCTATTGAGCAAACTACCATCAAACTTGTTAAAAACATTGTTATGGTTCCATATAAAGATTTTTTTTGTTCAAAAAAAATCCAACTCTTTGAGTTAAAGCTTTTTCCTATTAATCCAGCTAATCCATCACCAAAAGTCATTATGAAAAATCCACTAATTAGTGCATATGGATCTTTATCCCAGAAAAGATAAATCAAAATAAATAAACTTAGACAATAAAATAATGTCCCATAACTTTTTCTCTCAACATCCTCAATTGTTGGAAATAATTTATAGTTGTAATTGGTGAAAACCATTAATGAAACAATTCCCGTAAAAATTAGAGCAGAGTTTTGATTAATTTTTAAAAATTGAGCAATTGGTATTAAAGGACCTATTCCAATATGTATTATTTTTCTGACTATTTCTTTGTTATCTTCATTATATTTTTTAAAAACTATTGAAATTAAAAAAATTAAAAATAAATATAATAAAATTACAGTAAATTTTATCAATTTGGTTAAGCTGCTTTTTGATGAGTTGTCATTACTCGAAGCTTTAATATTGCTTTAGCTTCTAGTTGCCTTACTCTTTCTCGCGAAACATTAATTTGTCTTCCTATTTCTGCGAGTGTTAATGGTTCTTCACCATCTAGCCCAAATCTGAGCTTCATGATTTTTTGCTCTCTTTCATTTAATTGAGAAAGCCAAGTTCCTAAATGCTCTTTTTGAATAGTTCTATCCATACCTTCCATAGGCTCTTCACAGTTTGGATCAGGTATGAGTTCACCAAGTGTACTTCTGTCTTCTTCCCCTCTTGCATGTGCATCTAGGGAGGCGCAAGGAGCACTTTGAGAAATTAAATCTTCTAAATCTTTTTGATCAATTCCCATCTCAGTTGCCATTTCCAATCTTGTAGGTTGTCTGCCAAATTTGTGTGATAATTCTCTGGAGACTCTTCTCATTTTGGATAGTTTTTCACTTATGTGAATAGGCAAACGAATGGTTCTAGCACTGTTATCAATTGCCCTCGTCATTCCTTGTCTAATCCACCAGTAAGCATAAGTTGAGAATTTATATCCCATAGCAGGATCAAATTTATCTACGGCTCTTTCAAGTCCAATAGCTCCTTCCTGGACAAGATCTAATAATTCAAGCCCTTGGTTTTGGTATTTTTTTGCAACTGAGACAACGAGCCTTAGATTAGCTGCCATCATTCTATCTCTTGCTCTTTTGCCAATCTTAATTTGATAAAGATTTCGTTGGGTTCTATCAGTTTCAGGAATTTGTAGCAACTTTTTCATGTTCTGAACATGATGAGCTAACTCTATTTCCTCTGCTGGAGTCAAAAGAGGTACTCTTCCAATGCTACTTAAGTAATAGCCAATAGAATCTGAAGCGAGTCTGCCAGATTTTTTTTGGCTTTGTTTTGCCGTAAGACTGGATTTCGATTTGCGAGATTTGCCCGCAGTGTTTGGTAATCTTGGCTCATCAAAATTATTATCTGAAGAGCTTTTCGCAGATTCCAGAGGGATCCCCATCACCCTGGCCTCCTAAATAATGGATTTTTTAAAAAGCTAGCACTGAAATTGAAATAAAAACTACTTTTACGTTGAAATTTTAAAGACAAAAATTTTTTTTTTATAGCTTATTTCTTGAAATCCATTGATATGAGATGATTTTATAAAAAATAAAAAAAATTTAAAATATTAAGTATTTTTATAAATGTTGTAAAAATCAATATTAATTTTATTTTTCTATGAGGTCAATTTGCGAACGATTATGCGATGAATCTAATTCATATTTCGAATATGAACCATCATCTTTCATTATCCAAGAAAAGTAATTATCGTTAATGTAAGTTTGCAAAAGCGTGTATATTTTAGATTTCAATTCATAATCCTCTATAGGCGTAACAGCTTCTATTCTTCTATCAAGATTTCTTCTCATCCAATCTGCACTCCCTATAAAAACCTCATTATCCCCGTTATTACAAAACCAAAAAATTCTTGAGTGTTCAAGAAAATGGCCAATAATGCTTATAACTTTAATATTTTCACTTAAATTTTTTCTTTGGGGATATAGGCAACAAATACCTCTTATGATGAGGCTAATTTTTACACCTGAGTCTGAAGCTAAATAAAGCAGTTTAATTATTTCTGGGTCTACTAAAGAATTCATTTTTGCGATTATTTCGGCTTTTTTGCCTTCCTCTGCATTTTTAATTTCTCTCTTTATCAGAAATATAAATTTCTCTCGCATCGATGAGGGAGAAACTAATAACTTTTGATAACTTTTTTGTTTAGAGAAACCAGATAAGTAGTTAAATAACTCAAGTAAATCTGAAGCAATTTCAGGATCCGTTGAAAGTAATCCTAAATCTGTATAAAACTTTGAAGTATTAGAGTTATAATTTCCTGTTCCAATATGAAAATAATTTCTTAATCGTCCTTTCTCTTTTCTAACTGTTAAGGCAATTTTTGTATGTGTTTTAAATCCGATGATTCCATATACAACATGAATGCCAGCTTGTTCAAGTTGTTTGGCCCATTGAATATTATTGTCTTCATCAAATCTTGCTTTTAGTTCAACAAGAGTCATTACTTCTTTACCATTCTCTGCAGCTCTCATTAAAGCTGCAATTATAGGCGAATCTTGGGAAACTCGATATAAAGTAATTTTTATAGCCATTACAAGTGGATCATCAGCTGCTCTGTTTATAAATTCTTCAACTGAAGTTTTAAATAGGTCATAGGGATGATGAAGCAGAATATTTTTTTTCCTAAGTATCTTGAAAATAGAATTAGGGTTTTTGTTTGAAGGCAAATCTAAATGTTTTAATTCTGGGTGAGTTTTTCCAATTAGTAGATTTTCTTTTAAATCATCTCTATCAATTTTTGTAAGCTGATTTAAATCGTCTAGGCCTAATAAACTTTTGCAAAAGTATATATATTCTTTCTGTATTGAGATACTTTCAATAAGTAACTTTAGAATATTTTCTGGCATATCTGACTCCACTTCTAATCTAACTACGTCTCCACCTAATCTTCTTTTTTGCAAACTTTGTTCAACAGCTAAAAGTAGATCATCAGCTTCAAGTTCTTTTAATTCTAAATCTGCATCTCTTGTCACTCTAAAAAAAGAGTAATTTATACATTCCATTCCGTTAAATAAAGTATTTATATTATTCCCAATTAAATCTTCAACACTTATGAAATAGTGAGAACTTTCATCACTAAGTTGAGTAATTTCATTGGGAATTCTTATAAATCGGGGTATATTTTTTGTTGGTATTTTTACTCTGACAAACTGATTTTTAGAATTCTCCTCATCCTTCATTAAAGCTGCTAAATTTAGACTTAAATTACTTATAAAAGGAAATGGATGTGCCGGATCAACAACTAATGGAGTTAATAAAGGAAAAATAGATGTTGTAAAGAAGTTATTACACCAATTTCTTTGATTATCACTTAGTTCCTTATATTTTTTTAAAATTACCCCTTTTTCTTTTAATTCATTTTTTAATTCATTATTTACATAGTTTTCTTGGAGAATAGTTAACTTCTTTATTTCATTATTGATTTTTTTTAATTGCTCTTTAGGGGTAAGTCCGTCAATACTTTTTTTAGTAATTTCTGCTTCAACTTGAGCCTTTAATGAAGCTACTCTTACCATAAAAAATTCATCTAGGTTATTACTAAAAATTGAACAAAATTTTACTTTGTCTAGGATTTTGTACTCCTTTTCCATTCCAGTAAGGAGAACTCTCTTATTAAATTCAATCCAACTTAATTCTCTATTAATAAAAACATCAGCCTGGCGTTTCATTTCAATACTTTTGATTTTTGATTATTAAAAGAATTATTACTTTTACCCTCTGCAATAAGATATATCATGAAAAGCAAGATAACGGAACCAGCTATAAAAGGAGATTTAGGACCAAAACTATCATAAACCCTTCCTGCCATTGCAATTCCTAAAACCCCCCCAAGACTCTGTAGACCTTGAAGATTACTTAAAATTGATCCTTGTTTATCAATGTCTAATTTCTTTGATATTAGTGCTCTTAAGGTGGGCGTAATTAATCCTGCCCCAACGGCTAAAAATGATACAGCTGAATAAATATTAATTGTCGCATTTTCTTTTGGAGCAGTTATTAAAAGAGCACATGCAACAAGAATGAAGCCTGATCCGATAAGTGTTAATCGCATTTCTCCAAATTGTTTTACAAGAGGCCCAATTAGTCCTCCCTGAACGATAATTGCAATTATTCCTACTACAACAAGAGTTCCACTTGATGCTTTTGTCGTCCAGTTTAAAGATTCTTGAAGGAAGAATATAAGTATATTGGTCAATCCAGTAAAGGCAATAAAGTAAATAAAAAAAGCTAATGATAATTTTTTAATCTTTTCTTCTTTGAAAACTGTAAATAGGTTTTTTAAAGGGTTTCTTATAAAAGGTTTTGATTTATTTGAGTCACTATTAGGCTTGGTTTCCGGTAAGTAAAAAAATACAAGGAGGAAATTTATTATTGGAATGATTGAGGCTATCAAAACTGGAATAATAAAATTATTATTTGTATTTTTGGCAAAAATAACAACAAAAATATTACCTAAGAAAAAACTTAAACCAAAAGCTACACCAATAAGTCCAAATGTTTTTGCTCTTTTTTCAGGGCTTGAAATATCTGCAAGAATTGTTGTTGCAGTAGCTGCAGTTCCCCCACTTAAACCGTCAATTAGTCTTGCTAAAAATAATAAAAATAAAGGGATAGAGGCTATTGAATTTGACCAGTTAAATAGAACCGTAAAAGATAATATTGATATTCCTATGACTGAACCAGTAATACAAAAAAGAGTGACAGGTCTTCTTCCATATCTATCGCTCATAAGTCCTATAAAAGGAGAAGCTGTAAATTGAGCTAATTGGTAAGTGCATGATAATAAACCATATGTACTTGCTTTAGAATCAAAAAGTAAAACAAAGGAGGGTAATATAGGTAGTAATATGCTTTCACTTAAACGATCATTTAGAAGAGTGATAAAGGCACTAAGGAGAGTAAATTTTTTATTTGGTTTTAATAAACTTTCTTTCACAATATTTACCTTCATTACCATTAACTTCTACTACCATACTTGTTAATGGAGATTATTGTGCCCGGCATTGTTTATTTAGTTGGAGCAGGTCCTGGTGACCCTGAGCTTCTAACTCTAAAAGCTTTACGCCTAATAAAAAATTGTGATGCATTAGTACATGATGCTTTGATCCCGGATGAAATAACAAAAGAGGCAGGAAAACATACAGAAATTTTCCATGTAGGTAAAAGAGCTGGAAAGTGTTCTGTACCTCAGAAAGAAACTAATGCTCTTATTTTGAAATTGGCAAAAGAAGGCAAAAATGTTGTAAGGCTTAAAGGGGGAGACCCATTCGTTTTTTCTAGAGGTGGTGAAGAGGTATCAATTTTAGAAAAAAATGGAATTTCAGTTGAAATAGTTCCTGGTATTACTTCTGGAATAGCTGCCCCTACATATTTTGGTATTCCACTAACCCATAGAGATGCTGCGAGTTCCGTAACTTTCGTCACTGGACATGAGCGTGTAGATAAAGAAAAAAAGACAGTGAATTGGAGAGATTTAGCTAAATCATCAGATAGCTTAGTAATTTTTATGGGTATAAAAAATATTGAATTTATTGTGGAAGAATTAATTCTAGGTGGTTTAGATAAGAGTACTAAATGCGCTGTTATTCAAGAAGCTACTTTAAAAAATCAAAAATGTTTGATAGAAAAATTAGATAATCTTCCAGATAAAATCAAAGATAAAGAATTTTTAGCTCCATCAATTATCATTATTGGAAAAATTGTTGAATTTAAGGTTAATAACAATATAACTAAAGTATCTGATGTCTATTTACCAGATATTAATAAAGTTCAACTATATAATAAATCCCAAAAGTAAATTGGATCGAATTTAGGTTTAAGCTTTAAATCATCAACTTGATAAATTTGTCTGCAAGATAAGCTATTAATTGCAACTATTATGTCATCATTTTGAAATTTTGGAGGAATTAATTCTTCTTTTACAATTTTCAATTTTAAAGCTTGAGAAACCATAATCCCCTCTAAACAGCCGCTCTTTTTTCTAGGAGTTATCCATTGATTATTTCTTTTAATTAGAAGATTAAATGTACTTCCACAACAAAGTTCACCTGAGGTATTCAACAGGATAGAATCATCAAATGATTTTTCATTAGCTTCTGTCAAAACTTGTATTGCCTGATTATATGAAAATGTTTTGCATTTACTTATAAGACTGAATTCATTTATTTTTTCCGTTTGACTAATACAAACGTTTATAGGATTAAAATTTGGTTTGATTCTATAAAACTCAAGCCATAAATTGTCCAAATTTTTTGTCTCTAAAGTGCTATCAATTCTTAGTGTTCGACCTTCATTAGTTCCTCGACTATAGTTTATTCTTACTGAAGCAAATTGATCTTTTTTAAGCGATAACTTTTTAATTCCATCGTGAATAAGTTGTCTCAAAGTTAATTTATTTATTTTGAGGTTAATATTTAAAATCTTGCTACTTTTTTCTAATCTTTTCAGATGATCATCAAAAAGAATAGGTTTGTTTTCTTTTATCAAAATGGTTTCAAATATACCATCTGCAAATTTTAATCCTCTATTATTAGCAGCAATAAATATTCTATCAATATCCAACCATTGATCCTTGTGCCAGCCTAATGTTTCAATCATTTTAGTGAATCAATTAATGGTAAAAGTTTCCACTTTAGTTCATCAGTTTCTTCCTCCGGGTCTGAGTCAATAACTATTCCGCAACCAGCATATATATTGATTTTTTTGTCTTTAACTAAAAATGATCTTATTAGTATATTGCTGTCAAACTCTCCATTCCAGTCAAGCTTCAAAAATGACCCACAGTATGGTCCGCGTTCACATTTTTCTAATTCAAAAAGTCTCTGGCATGATCTTAATTTAGGTGCTCCAGTTATAGAGCCCCCAGGCCAACAAGCTTTTAGTAAATCAATCCAGTTCGTGTCTTTTTTTAATTTGCCTCTGATTACTGAAGTTAGATGATGAACTTTTAAGAAACTTTCAAGTTTTAATATTTCTGGCACCATAATACTTCCTGTTTCGCAAACTTTACTTAAATCATTTCTTATTAGGTCAACAATCATAATATTTTCGGCTCTATCTTTCTCATTAGTTATTAAATCGATAGCATTAAGTGCGTCTTGATTTAAATCTTTATCTCTGGATCTAGTTCCTTTGATAGGTCTTGATTCTACAAAATTTTTATTATCTATCTTTAAAAACCTTTCTGGCGAGGTAGATAATACAGCCTCTTTATAATTATTATTTATTATTATTCCTCCAAAGGGAGCTCTTAATTTCCTTCTTATTTTCAAATAAATATCTAGAGGATTATAGTTTTTGGAAGATTCAATTTCGCATTTAGTTGTTAGGTTTGCTTGAAATATATCTCCTAAGGAAATTAATTTTTTCAATTTTAAAATATTTTTCTGAAATTTTTCAGCCATTTCGTCCAAATTTATTTTTGAAAAATCAAAATTCAACTTTGTTTTAATAATATTTTCTTCTTCGATATTTTTTATATTGTTGATTATGTTTTTATAATTCATCAGTTCAGATGAGTTTGTGCCTTCGATAATTATTTCTTTTTTTATTAGATTACATTTAATGATTGGATCATATGATGCAATCCATAAAGTTGCCATATTAGATTTTTTCCATGGGTTTTTTGGTTCTATGTAAACTCCGGCTTCATAACTTAACCATCCGATCCAAAATCCTTTTTCAATATTTCTTAAATTGTTAAATGGATTATTAGTTTTGTCTAAGTTATTGATATCTCTTGATTGGATTATTTTTTTAGGTTTAATTCCTATTATTGACCATTCCCCATTTTCTTTGCCATCGCTGTCTAGCCAAGCTAATCCTTGATCTCCAAATTTTTTTGTTAGATGATGCGTAATCAGTGCTGGATCTATCCATTTTTCTAGAATTATTTTTTTTATTTTCATTTTTTATTATTGTTATTAAGCCATTTTTCATAAGCAGCA
The DNA here is from genome assembly GCF_000015645.1 of Prochlorococcus marinus str. AS9601. Lineage (NCBI taxonomy): Bacteria > Bacillati > Cyanobacteriota > Cyanophyceae > Synechococcales > Prochlorococcaceae > Prochlorococcus > Prochlorococcus marinus. The sequence continues at coordinate 1,638,053 of NC_008816.1, read as the reverse complement.
TTTCTAATTCTGCAGCTATCACACTTACCGCATGGTTTTGAATTACCCGAATAACAACTCCATGTTTTATCTAAAGGGACATGATTATCAAAAGCTAATTTAATAATTTCCTCTTTATTTAAATCTAATAGTGGTGTCCAAAGTTTTATTGGATTATTTTCTCTTCCTCTTTTATTGGCTAAATCTGCTAACTCTTGAAATTTTTTAATGTAGTCAGGCCTGCAATCTGGATAACCAGAATAATCTAGTGCATTAACTCCTAGTCCTATAAAATCAGCATCTATTGCTTCGGCATAACTTAGTGCAACGGAAATAAATATAGTATTTCTCCCAGGAACATAAGTATTAGGAATTTTATTAGTTTGCACTCCTTCTATTGGAATATTTTTTTGAGTATCAGTTAATGACGAGCCTCCCCATAAAGATAAGTCAAGCTTAATGATTTTAAATTCGTCGATATCAAAGTGTTTTGCAATTATTGATGCAGAATTTAATTCTTTTTTATGACGTTGACCGTAGTCAAATGAAAGGCCAAAAATTTTAGCTTCGGATTTTTTGGCGATACCAGTAACTGTAGAAGAATCTAAACCTCCAGATAATAAAACTACTATCGATTTATTTTTAAGAGTCATATGATTTCAATTAATTTTTAAGTATTTGTGAGTTTGAAGGCTCAATTTCCAATCGGGGTTATTTTTTACGAAATCAATAGCAAGAGAAAAACCATTCGCATTGTTCCATGCTGGCTGTAAATAAAAAATTTTATCTTCTTTTTTTAAGCCATCTTCGCCTTTAGAGAGTTGATGTTGTTTTAAAGTTTCTTTTTTTATTTGAATAGCAAATTCAATATCTTCTATTTCATTTATGATTATTTTGATCTCATTACAGTTTTTTAAAAAATAATTTTTTGGAGGTGAGTGTCTTTTAGGAGATAAAGTAATCCAGTCATAGCTTCCTGATATCGAATTAACTCCACTTGTCTCAATATGAATCTTAATTGGCTTTTGTTCTTCTCCCATTGTCATTTTTTTTATAGCTTTGCAAAAATTATCCAAGTTATGTTGTAAAGGTTCTCCACCTGTAATAACGCAAAAAGATGCTCCTTTTTTTCTGGCAATTTTTATGCGATCTATTATTTTTTCAATTGATATAGAAGGGTGTTTTTTCTCGTCCCATGAATTCTTGGTATCGCACCACGAACATCCAACTTTGCATCCGGCTAATCTTACAAAAAAAGCACTTTTTCCAGCGTGATAACCTTCACCTTGTAATGAATGAAATTGTTCGACTAAGGGTAAAAAATTTGTCATTTTCATTCAAAAAAATAAAGAATATTAATTTGATTGAGTTAACTTATCTTGAGAGGCTTTTATTAATCCTTTAAATAAAGGATGAGGTTTGCCAGGTCTTGATAAAAACTCAGGATGATATTGACAGGCTAAGAAGTATGGATGATTTTCTAACTCAATTAACTCAACTAATCTGCCATCTGGTGATGTACCACTAATTTTGTATCCAGAATCTAAAAAACTTTGTTTGTAGTAATTATTAAATTCGTATCTATGCCGATGTCTCTCATAAATAACATCCTCATCATATAAGTTTTTTCCAGTTGTATTTTTTGTCAGTCTACATGGATAAACTCCAAGTCTCATTGTCCCACCTAAATCAACTACATCTTCCTGTTCTGGTAATAAATGTATCACTGGATTTGGAGTGTTTGGGTCTAGTTCTGAACTAGATGCATCTGGAAGATTAGCTACATTCCTGGCCCATTCAATAACTGCACATTGCATGCCAAGGCACAAACCTAAAAAGGGAATTTTATTTTCTCTTGCGAATTTTATAGCCGAAATTTTTCCATTTACTCCTCTATTACCAAATCCCCCGGGTACAACAATTGCATCAACTTCATTTAAGTAAGTTTCTGCTGAATTGTTTTCTATCATTTCAGCACTTACCCAATGTAAATCTAATAAAGCCCTTTGTTCAATGCATGCATGTCTTAAAGCTTCAACAACGGATAAATATGCATCTCCAAGTTCAATATATTTGCCTACAAGTGCAACTTTTATTGGATCTCCAGGATTTCTTAGGTTGTGTATTAGTTGCTCCCAATTTTTCAAATCACATTTTTTATCTTCAAGGTCTAAATACTTCAAGGTTTCTTTGCATAAACCTTCTTTTTTTAAAGAAAGAGGTACAGAATATATACTGTCTGCGTCTAAAGCTTCAATTACAGAGTTGATATTGACACCGCAAAAACCACTAAGCTTTTTTTTAAGAGCTTCATTGATAGATTTATCACTTCGGCATACAAGTAAATCTGGCTGAATTCCAATTGATCTTAATTCTTTCACTGAATGTTGTGTTGGTTTAGTTTTTATTTCGCCAGAGGTTTTGATGTAAGGAAGTAATGTTACGTGTATGTATGCAACATCGTTCCTATTGACATCATTTTTGAATTCTCTTATTGCCTCTAAAAAAGGTAGAGATTCAATATCACCAACTGTTCCACCAATTTCAGTAATAATAATATCTGCATTGCTGTTAGCGGCTACTCTATGAATCCTTTCTCTAATTTCTCCCGTTATGTGAGGTATTACTTGCACAGTTCCACCGTTATAATTGCCTCTTCTTTCTTTATTAATAACTGCTTGATAAATAGATCCAGTAGTCACACTATTTAACCTAGTCATTGCAGTATCAGTAAATCTTTCGTAGTGACCTAAATCTAGATCGGTTTCAGCCCCATCTTCGGTTACAAATACTTCTCCATGTTGAAAAGGGCTCATTGTTCCTGGATCAACATTTAGATATGGATCTAGTTTTAATATTGAAACACTATATCCTCTAGATTTTAATAATCTTCCTAAGCTTGCAGCTACAATCCCTTTACCAATGCTAGAAACTACTCCTCCAGTGACAAATACAAATTTTGACATTAAATATTTTTAATTAAGCACAGCCTCCTTATATTTTATTTAAACAAAAAACTTTTAGAACATCCATATATATTCTTATTCATCAATTGTTATTTCAATATCTAATTCTTTTAATTGTGATTCAGAGACATTGGAAGGTGCATTTGTGAGAAGACATTTTGCTTGTTGATTTTTTGGAAACGCAATGGTTTCTCTGATTGAATCTGCACCAATGATCAGCATTGTAATACGATCCAATCCAAACGCTATTCCACCATGAGGAGGAGCCCCCATTTCTAAGGCTTCTATTAAAAATCCAAATTTTTCATCAATCTCTTTATCAGTAAGTCCTACCGTTTTCAGAACCTGTCTTTGTAGGTTCGCCTCATGAATACGTAAAGAGCCACCTCCTAACTCTAATCCATTAAGAACTAAGTCATAAGCATTTGCTGTAGAGCTCTCAATTTCTTTTTTCAAGTTTTCAGAATCTTTAGATTTTATATTTTTTGGAGAACAAAAAGGATGATGTAAAGCTTCATATCTATTTTCATCTTCATTTCTCTCAAACATAGGGAAGTCAGTTACCCATAAGAAATTCCATTTGCTTTTATCTATGAGATTTAATTCTTTTGCGATATATTGTCTAACCCTATCTAATGACTGATTGACAATTTGTTTATCTCCAGCTCCTAAGAGGATTAAGTCTCCATCTTTTGCTTCTGTGATTTTTAAAATATCAGCTATATGCTCTTCACTTAAATTATTTTTAATTGCCCCAATAGTCTCAAGCTCATCTCCTTTGACCCTTATAAAGGCTAAACCACCAGCTCCTGCGTCTTGAGCTACTTTGAAGATGTCACCTCCCGGTTTAATTCTTACATTGCTAATACTTGAATTGCCTCCTTTGACTGTTATGGATTTTATATACCCTCCAGACTTAATTGCTTTGGTGAAAATATTAAATCCAATATTACCTAATACTCCTCCTAAATCTTTCAATAACATTTGATATCTAGTATCTGGTCTATCAGTGCCGTAATTATCCATTGCTGCCTGCCATGTCATTCTTGGAAAAGCATTATTAAAATTAATATTTAACACTTCTTTCCATATTTTTTTTATGAGACTTTCATTAAAAGAAATTATTTCTTCTTCACTAATAAAGCTCATCTCAATATCTAATTGAGTAAACTCTGGCTGTCTATCTGCCCTTAAGTCTTCATCACGGAAACATTTTGCGATTTGATAATACTTATCTAAGCCCCCAACCATTAAAAGTTGTTTAAAGAGTTGTGGGGATTGAGGTAAAGCAAAAAATTCTCCATTTGAAAGACGTGCAGGAACAAGAAAATCACGAGCCCCTTCAGGAGTTGACTTTGTAAGTAATGGGGTCTCTACTTCTGTAAATCCAAAATTATCAAGAAATTCTCTAGCAACTTTAATAATCTTATGTCTTTTTTTTAAATTTTCTAGTAATTTTCCCCTTCTTAAATCAAGGTATCTATATTTTAATCTGAGTTCTTCTTTTGTATTTTCATAATCATGTATAGATACTGGAAAAGGTAAGTTGTTTTTAATTTGGTTGAGAATTTGCAAATCTTTAACCTTAAGCTCTAACTCTCCAGTACTTAAATTTGTATTTATGGAATCTTTGGGCCTTTCATTAATAATTCCGCTGACCATTATTACTGTTTCATTTCTTAGAGTTTCTGCCTGTTTAAATAGATCTGCACCATCATCTGGGTTAATTGTTATTTGTAGGAATCCACTATGGTCTCTTAAATCAATAAAAATTACACCACCATGATCTCTTCTTCTATCTACCCATCCGCATAAATTAACTAATTTACCAATATCTGTATTATTGAGTTCTTCACAAATTTTGTTTCTCATCTAAGTATGGTTTATTTATCAATAACTTATAATAATTCTTTAAGGGCAAATTTAGTTAATAATTCTTTTTATAAAACGCTCTTTTTGTTATAACCCCGTTGAATTTTTTGCCTCTTATTAATATTTCAACTTCATTATTTATTAAGGCATGCGAAGTATTGATGTATGCAAAAGCAATAGCTTGATGTTTAGTTGGAGACCAACTGCCGCTAGTGATAGTTCCAATATTTTCATCACCTTTAAGCACTGCGCACCCTTTTCTTCCTATTGCTTTACCTTTTATAGAGAGACCAACTAACTTTTTTTGAATGCCTAATCTTGACTGTTCTTCAAGAACTCTTCTGCCAATGAATTCGTGATTATTTTCTAGATGTACTAGCCATCCTAACCCTGCTTCATATGGAGAAGTTTCTTCATTTATGTCTTGCCCATAAAGATGCATGCCTGCTTCAAGTCTAAGAGTATCTCTAGCTCCTAAACCACAAGGTGCAACATTTTTAGAAATTAAGAAATCCCATAAATTAATTGCTGCTTTTTTAGATAAAAGTATTTCTAGACCATTTTCCCCCGTATAGCCTGTCTTTGAAAAGAAAATTTTTTCCTTAGGGGAAATATGTTCAAAAATTTTATATTCGCATCCAAAGTTAGGGATATGTGAGATCGAAGATTCAATCCATTCTTCAAATAAACCGAATGAGTTTTTTCCCTGTAGTGCTAAAAGTACTTTGTCTTTTTTAAAGTTTGTTATCGAAATTTCAGACATATTTAAATTATTTTTTATCCACTGAAAATCTTCTTCATATCTACTTGCATTAACTATTAACAATAATTCTGATATGTCATTTTTTTGTATACCAAGGTCATAAATTATTAAGTCATCTATTATTCCTCCTTTATCATTGAGCATTACTGTATAAAGCCCCTGACCTTCACAAAAGGAGTATAAATTAGTAGGAAAAAGTTTTTGAATATAATCCTTTGGATTGATTCCCTTGATAGAAATCACACCCATGTGAGAAATATCAAATAATCCTGCTGAATATCTAACTGATTCATGCTCTTTAATTAATCCTGAAAATGATATGGGCATTTCCCAACCTGCAAAATCCACTAATTTTGCATTGGATTCAACATATTTTGAATAAAGAGGACTTTTTAGCAAATCCATGAAATATTTAGTTTCTATTTAGTATTTATACACTTTAGTTTAGAAATTTTTTATTGCATATTTTCTAATGACAAAATTAAGCTTCTAAGTACTTTGGCTGCAACTATGCTACTTACTCCGCTTCTATCAATTTCTGGAGATAATTCCACAATATCTGATCCCACGATTCTAAGGTTTTTTAAAGTTTTAAGTATCTCTTCAAAATCATTCCAAAAAAATCCTCCCGGTTCTGGAGTGCCCGTCCCTGCTAATAAACTGGGATCAAACCAATCTAAATCTATTGTTAAATAGATTGGACACTTAGCGTATGGAAGAAGAGCTTGTTTTAACTCATATGCATTTCCGCCTGGACAAAAGTTAACTAATTGGTTGTTGTTATGCATAATTTCAAATTCTTCCTTAGTCCCACTTCTAATTCCTACTTGCAAAATTTTCTTTTCAGGTAGCACTTCTAAGCACCTTTTCATAGTACAAGCATGACTATGTTCATTTCCTATATATGATTCTCTTAAATCTGCATGAGCATCAAGTTGAACCAATATCAAATCTGGATATTTTTTTACTAATGCTTCAATTGCACCTCTTGTAATAGAGTGTTCGCCGCCGAGCATAATAGGACTAAGGCGTTTACTGATTAAATAATTTGTTGCTGATTTAACCGATTCAATAACGGACTTTGAGTCATTTTTATCAATTAGTATTGATCCAAAATCAACATACATAATATCCTCTAAGTCTTTTTTAATTTTTGGACAATATGTTTCTAAACAAGAACTGACTTGTCTTATTGCTTCTGGACCAAATCTTGCTCCTGGTTTAAACGAACATGTCCCGTCATAATTAACTCCAAATATTCCAATTGAGCAATTTTCGGGACTTCTTTTTGCTCCCATATAAATTGCATTTTCGTTATCAAATAAATTTTTTGTCATCTTATGAATCTAGTTCTTTTACAATTTTATTTGGCATCATTTTGAATGCTGCATTTTGAAAATTTAAATTCCAAATTTCACATCCTTTTTCTATTTTTACGACTTCATCATAATTTTGCTTTGATAAACTTAGATCTTCTGAAGAAGCAAATGTCCAACTCCAAATCCCGCTTGGATATATAGGCACAAAGGAATACATAGTTTCAGAAACTTTAAATATATTTTTTAGGCTTTTCAAAATATTTATGTGAATATTTTTGAAGGATTCAGGAGATTCGCTTTGAGTTGCTAATATCCCCGATGGTGCAAGTATTCTTTCACATTCTTTATAAAAAGAATGTGAAAATAATAAATTTGAAAATTCTGAGGGATCTGAACAATCTATAAATATAACGTCGTAAAAATTATCTTTTGTTTTTTCTACCCATTTAACGCCATCATCAATATGTATTTCTAATCTTTTGTCATTCCATGCTTCGCCTGCAATTTCTTTTAGAAATTTTTTAGATATTTTGATTACCTCCTCATCAATTTCTACTAGATCAATTTTTGATATTTTAGAATATTTAACGCATTCTCTTACAGTACCACCGTCACCACCGCCAATAATTAGTACATTAGATTTTTCGTCAATGCTACTTAATGCAGGATGCACAAGACACTCATGATAATATTTCTCGTCTTTTAATGATGTCATCCAGCAACCATCTAACATTAAAGCTTTACCATAATATTCATTTTCAATAACAATAATTTCTTGATATTTTGAGGTTTTTTTAAATAGAATTTTCCCATTTAGGCCGAATCTTGAGCCTTTATGATATTCATCTATCCATGTTGTAATATCTGTCATTTGCTTTTAGGAATTTTTCCCGCCAGTTTTTGTTTGGCTATTTGCCAAAGCCGTTGAAAGTCTTTAGGAGTTTGTTTTTTAATATTATCTCCTGCATGCTCTTCGACGATTGAAAATCTGTCTAAAAATTTTATATTAGTTTTTTGAAGAGCTGATTCAGGATTAATCTTTAAAAAGTTTGAGAGATTGAGAAGGGTAAAGTAAATATCCCCAAATTCATTTTTTATCTCTGAATCATTTTTACTTTTAATTGCTTCCTTTAATTCATTAATCTCTTCTTCTAACTTTTTAAAAATTTCATCAGTACTTCCCCACTTGAAACCATGTTCCTTAACAACATTTGTGATTTTATCTGTTCCAACTGTTGGAGGTAAATTTTTAATTTTCAAATTTAAATTTCTACTAATTGAAGATTTCATATGAGGTGCTTCTTTTTCTAAATTTTTTATATTCAACCAAATCTGTTGTGATTTTTTTAATGATACTTTTTCTTTTTTGTTAAAAATATATGGATGTCTATAAATAATTTTCTTGTTTAGATTTTTTATAACATCATTTAGTGTAAATTCTTTTTCTTCGTAACCGATTTCAGAATGAAGCATTACTTGTAATAAAAGATCTCCTAACTCCTCACATATGTTAACTGCATTTTTTTCATATATCGCATCTATAAATTCATTACTTTCTTCATACAAAAATGGGATCAACGATATATGAGACTGTATTTTCTGCCAAGGGCAGCCCCAAGATTTATCTTTTAATGCTTTGATATTAGATATTAAGATTTTAAAACTATTTATAGTCTCTAAATCGGAATTTTTTTCCAATTTATATCTATTGTTTGAGGACATTAGGATATATTTTATTAATTAAATTTTGCCTCAATCATGAAATATTTAAATACTTAGTATAAATTTTTCAACTTCATCTATTAGAATGATCTATTATAAGGGCGATTAGCTCAGCGGTAGAGCGCCTGCCTTACAAGCAGGATGTCCCTGGTTCGAACCCTGGATCGCCCATTTATTAATTTTCTAATGACTGAGATCGTCAATCTTGCAATCAGTCAAAGTGCTGCTTCAGAACTATCTAGGCAAGCTTCTTTTGGAGGTTCTCCAGGAGAGATGTCGATTGATTTAGTGGAGGATAAAAATTGTTCCGAAGGATGGATGCATATTAAATTAAGGCCAGGTACATTTAATGGATCCCCTATTTCAAGAACTGAAGGAGTAACTTTATACGCGGATGTAAAAAAGTTTAATTTACTGAAAGATTTAAAATTAGATTATTACGGTGATTTGAGCGGTGGTGGATTTCTTATTTCAACACCAAAAAATGCAAAACGTTGTTCTTGTGGTTCTGGTTTCAAACTTTTGTAGAATGGATGTGTCTTTTTTGGCAAACTAATATTATTTTCATAATTAGCTGTTCTCAAGATAAAATAAACAAAAAGTTTATTGAAATAAAATTTGCACATGACCGAGATTAATGATCAATTATCTTTAGAGAATTATTCACCTTTTGAAGTAGAGAAAAAGTGGCAAGAAAAATGGGAAATTCTTAAGGCGTTTAGTCCTAACCCTGAGGATGATGGTGAGCCTTTTTGTGTTGTTATTCCGCCACCAAATGTAACTGGATCTTTGCATATGGGGCATGCATTTAATACGGCTTTGATAGATGTTGTAGTACGTTTTCAAAGACTTTTAGGTAAGAATGTTTTGTGTTTACCGGGAACTGATCATGCTTCAATAGCTGTTCAAACTATTCTCGAAAAACAATTAAAAAGTGAAGGCAAAACAAGCGAGGATATTGGAAGAGATGAATTTCTTAAAAGAGCATGGAACTGGAAAGAACAAAGTGGTGGAAGAATAGTTTCTCAATTAAAAAGGATAGGATATTCAGTAGACTGGACTAGAGAAAGATTTACTCTTGATCAAAAATTAAATGAAGCAGTTATTGAGGCTTTTAATATTCTCTATAAAAAGAATTTAATTTATAGAGGCGAATATTTGGTTAATTGGTGCCCTGAATCTCAATCTGCCGTAAGTGACCTTGAAGTTGAAATGCAAGAAGTAAATGGTCATTTATGGCATTTTAAATACCCTTTAATTTCTGAAAGTGGTGAACACTTAGATAAGTACTTAGAAGTTGCAACAACAAGACCAGAAACTCTTTTGGGCGATACTGCTGTGGCAGTTAATCCTGATGATGATAGATATAAAGAATTTATTGGAGTCAAAGTAAAAGTTCCTTTCGTCGATAGAGAAATACCTATTATCGCTGATTCACATGTTGATAAGGATTTTGGTACGGGTTGTGTGAAGGTTACTCCAGCCCATGATCCAAATGATTTTGCAATAGGAAAAAGGCATAATTTAAAACAGATTAATGTAATGAACAAGGATGGAACTTTAAATATTAATGCAGGTATTTTTCAAAATTTAGATAGATATGAGGCTAGAAAGAAAATTATCAAAGAATTGGATAACTTAGGCCTTTTGACAAAGATAGAGGATTATAAACATACTGTTCCTTTTTCTGATAGAGGTAAGGTGCCAATTGAACCTTTATTGTCAACACAATGGTTTTTGAAAATGGATGATATATCACAGGGATGTCTTAATGAAATTGATTCTAAAAAACCATCGTTTATTCCTCCACGCTGGGAGAAAGTTTATAAGGATTGGTTAGAAAATATTAATGATTGGTGTATCAGTCGGCAATTGTGGTGGGGGCACCAAATACCAGCCTGGTATGTTTTAGATGAATCTCAAGACTCAATAGAACAAAATACTCCATACATCGTCGCAAGAAATGAAGAGGATGCCTTAATCGAAGCTAATAAAAAATTTGGATTAAATATTAAATTGGTTCGTGATAAAGATGTTTTGGATACATGGTTTTCAAGTGGTTTGTGGCCTTTCTCAACCCTTGGTTGGCCAAACACAAATGATCCGGATTTTAAAAAATGGTATCCAAATAGTGTTCTTGTTACTGGTTTCGATATTATTTTCTTCTGGGTAGCAAGAATGACAATGATGGGGAATACTTTTACAAATAATATTCCTTTTAATGATGTATATATTCATGGTCTAGTTCGAGATGAAAATAATAAAAAAATGAGTAAAAGTTCAGGTAATGGTATTGATCCAATACTATTAATTGATAAATATGGTTCTGATGCTCTACGATTTGCTTTAATTCGAGAAGTTGCAGGCGCTGGACAAGATATCCGCCTTGATTTTGATAGGAAAAAAGATACATCTTCAACTGTTGAAGCTTCAAGAAATTTTGCGAATAAATTATGGAATGCAACTAAATTTGTGTTAATTAATAAAACTTCTAATAATAATTATTCGCTTAATGAGAGTGATGAAACTTCTTTAGAGTTATGTGATAAGTGGATATTATCGAAATTGAATCAGGTAAATATAAAAGTCGCTGGTTTGTTGAAAGAATATAAATTGGGAGAATCTGCGAAACTTCTATATGAATTTACGTGGAATGATTTTTGTGACTGGTATGTAGAATTTGCTAAACAAAGATTTAATAATAAAGAGACTAAAAATAGACAAATATCTGAGAAAGTTTTAATAAAAGTGCTCAATGATATTTTGGTAATGATTCATCCTTTTATGCCGCACATAACTGAGGAACTTTGGCATGTGCTGCAACTAAAACCAGACAATTTATTATTATCTCTTCAAAAATGGCCAATTCACGAAAATAAATTTGTTGATAATAAGCTTGATAATTCCTTTCAGCAACTCTTTGAAATTATTAGACTGATTAGAAATTTGAGAGCTGAGTTAGGTCTCAAGCCATCAGAAAAAGTTCCCGTATATTTAATTTCAGAGAATGATGAATTGATTGATTTTTTAAAAACTTTAGTTGATGATATTCAAACCTTAACTAAATCTTCTGAAGTATTTATTTTTAAAACTAATGCTGTTGATAAAAAAGAGTTTGCTAAATCTTTTTCCGGGATAATTAGTGATTTAGAGGTTTACTTACCTTTTCAGGATTTTGTAAATATAGATTCATTAAAGGAAAGGTTAAATAAGGATTTAAAAAAGGTGACTATCGAATTAGAAAATTTAAATAAGAGATTATCTAATAAAAATTTCGTTGATAAGGCTCCAAAAGATATTGTTGACGAATGCAGATTTAAATTAAATGAGGGTTCGGTACAGAAGGAAAGAATTACTAAAAAACTCGAACTTTTGAATTGAGAATGAATATACTTCTTGAAAATATTTATAATTTGTCTTTTTTTTTTAATACTGGTTTTGGGATTTTTTCGTTTGTTTGTATTTATATTTTAATTGTTTTATTAATACTTCCAGCCTCTTGGTTATCTCTATTATCAGGTTTTTTATATGGCTCATATTTAGGATCAATTATCGTTTTCATTTCCGCTTCAATAGGAGCATCAGTTGCTTTTTTTGTATCAAAAAGTTTTTTTGCAAAAAAGCTAAAAAATCTTTTTAGCCGTTATCCAAGATTAAGTGTCATGGAAAAAGTAGTAGAAAAAGGCGGACTTAAATTAATTTTTTTAGCGAGATTATCGCCCATATTTCCATTCAGTATTCTTAATTATTTTTATGGTTTGAATAATGTTAAATTTAGAGATTTCGCTCTTGGTCTTCTTGGAATAATTCCAGGAACTTTTCTTTATTGCTCAATAGGTAGTTTGGCAAAAAGTATTCAGGAGTTAAAAAATGTGCAATCACCAAATAATTTATATATTACAAGCATTGGAATTATTTCAACTTTTTTAGTTGTATATTTCTCAGCTAAATACTCCAGAGAATATTTTGAAAAATCTTAAGAATTTACTCTTTAATATTCCAATCTCTAATTGATGCAATTAAGATAAACCACAAAAGCCTTAATTTACCTAGTAAAGTTTTGTTGGCTTCTAATTCGATATATTTTGCCTGTCCACAAGGTGTTTTTATAAAGCTGAAAACTGTTTTCTTCGTCATAAGTCTCTCAAAAAGTCCTCATAATTACTCTTATATTTTATAGCTAAAATTTTTATTTTTTTATTTAAAAACCACATTTTTCTTTGACTTCTTTGTTGAATATTATTTTTTAGAATTTAAACTTTTTCTCCTTCTTTAAATCCTCTAAAGCATTTAAATCTAGGAAATCTAAGACTAAAGGTAACTGCATCCTTTGACTTGGTTTTTGCATCAGCTCTGATTTCTACAAGTTGACCAACGAGATGATTACGTTTTGACCAATATTCTTCACGTTGGATATCACTAAATCCGCTTCCGCAACTAAGACTGTATTCATACCCATCATCTTCTCCTTCTACCAGGATTGCTCCCAGTCTTCCTTTGTTGCGACCTGTACCTTCCTCAACCGATATAACTTTTAAAGTAACTTCAATAAAAGGTTTTGCTTTTAACCAACTGTGTGTTCTTTTACATTCATACATAGCATCAGGATCTTTAATCATTACTCCTTCATACCCACCTTCTACAGCAGATTTATTCAGCTCTACAAATCTTTTTTGTCCTTCAATAGTGTCGAGATCTACATTTTCCCATTCAAGTGTTTGTATATGTTTTAGAAGCATAGAATGTTTTGCTACCCATTCTTTTACTAATAAACTTCTTTTTGTTTGACTAGTATTCCATCTCCCTTTTTGAAAGTTTTCCAGGGGACATAAGTCAAATAAGTGGAGAACTGCGTCTTTGGTTTGTTTGCCATCTTTTCTATGTACCTGTTTCATTAAATCTTGAAAGTTAGAGCTCATCACTTCACCATCGAGTACTAAGTCATAAGGTGCTGGGTCTTCTTTTAAGGCGTTTTCTAGTTCCGAGATAATATGACCAAAATTGTGGAATTGTTTCCCATTACGAGAAAACATTTCTACTTTATTTTGTCTAATTATAGTTAAGACGCGTACACCATCTAATTTGATTTCAATTTGCTTTTTTCCTATCATTTTTTTTTCATGATTTGCACTGTCATGAGCTAAAGGACAAGAAAAAATAGGAATAGCATATTTGGGAAATTTCTTTGCTATCTTGTTGATTGTTTTTTCAGATACACCACATCTAAGATCTTTAATTAAAACTCGTCTATAAAATCCATTCCACTCTTCTTTTGTTGCAGATTCCATAGCCTTAAGAATTGCATCACGAGCAGCATGACCAGTAAGTTCTCTTTGAATAAGCTTATTGGCTAATTTTCTAAAATCTTCCCATAAAAAATTTTTACTTTTTTCAGTCTCTTTCTCAGGGACAATTTTTACACCAAAAGTTACCAATGGATCAAGTGCCATACGTATACCTTCAAAAAAATCATCTAGACCTTCTTCCATTGCTTCTAAAATGATTTTTTCTTTATCTAATCTACTGGGGTGTAATTCTAATTGATGTATTATTTCTTGTTTAAACAATTTTTTTTGCCTCACAAGAAATTATTAATTCACTTTAGCTATTCTGTCTATTTTCCAATCATTGTCAGTTTTTGCAAAAGTAAAATCTAATGGGAGCTCATCTTGTTTGTCTTCTGATTTTAAATTCAAAGTTATTATGATTTGATCTTCTTGGACTCTAGGTCTTCCTGATTTTAAATTTCTGTATTTGTTGAGGTTTAAACTAGCTAAAAATTTAAGAAAGTCTTGTCGTTTTACATGAGTTTTATAAGTTTTTGTAGTCAAACCATAGGCTGCATCAATTCTGCCAGCAGCTATTTGATCGAAAAACTTTCTTACTAATGGATTAATTCCTCTGGCGCTTATAACTAATTTGACTGCATTAAAAGTCCAAAAAGAAACTAGTACAGCTCCTCCAACTAATAATGCTTTAATTCCGATATCTTTAACTAATGTTGCATCCATGTTAATTTTACTTTTTTATTACTTTAAGAAAAGAAATCGTTTTTGATGGCTTTTTTGTCAAAATAATACTAATTTTAATCCATAATGCCTGTAATTCCTCTTTTACCATTATTTCATAGATTTAATAGCCAATATTTTGAAAATTCTTTAACGGTTAATAATCAACCTTTAGTAAAAGTTAGATGGAGTGATAATAGATTAAAAACTACTGCTGGTTTTTATAAAAGAAAACGTATTAATGGTTTTATAGATTCTGAAATTATCTTATCGAAACCTATCTTGAGTAAATTATCCAATAGTGAAATAAACAGTACTTTATGTCATGAAATGATACATGCATGGGTAGATAGGATATTAAAGAAAAATGAGATACACGGTCCAAATTTCCTAGAAAAGATGCATGAAATTAATTCAAAAGAGAAGAATTTTCAAATTGCTGTAAGGCACTCATTTCCTATAGAAAGGAGAGAATTAAAATACACAGGAACTTGTCAACATTGTGGTGAGAAATTTTTTTATAGAAAAAGAATAAAGAATATAGCCTGTAAAAAATGTTGTGTAAATTTCTTTAATGGATCATGGAATAAAAAGTGTTTAATTTTGTTTGATTAGAAATAATTTAGATGTGTTTTTGTTTCTATCTTTGGAATTATTTATTTTTTTAATGTAATTTATATCTTAAAAAGAACAATAATTTATGGATTCAAGGAGAATTAGAAATCTTAGAAATAGTTTTGATAGAAATCTTGTTGATAAACAAGTTGATAAAATTTTTGAAACTGGAAGACAATTCGTTGATGGAGTATCTGGTGCTAGGCCAGGTAAAAGAAGGAACTCAGATTTTCAAGGAATAACAAGTAAGAGTGTTAAAAAAGTAGGAAGATGGGTATCTGAAAAAGTGGATTTATTTTTTGATGAAGATAATGATGATTGGAATGATGAGAATTTTTACGATGATAATAGCGATATTAAGACATTTTCCAGAGAATCAAATTCTTATGAATCTGCTAGACAGCACTCAAAAAGACCTTTGGAAGCAATATCTTTAAGGCAACAAAAAAATTTGCAGGCAACTGAGCAAAAAAAATTACCCTACGTGAAAGAGACTAAGGACGAAGATTGGCCAGATGAAATGGATTTCAAAGTTGAAAGATGGCAAAGAGCTTCAGAAAAAGAGATTAATACTTCGAGGGATCAATCAAACCAACAAGTTCAATCAAAATCAAGAAATCTTCCCAGATCAAGAAGAAGAAGAAGAGTATAGTTTCGTGAATTCTTTAATTCCTGAATAGCCTAGTAAACTTTCTAAATGTGGATTAAATACTTCTCTAATAATTGTTAGAGGCTTTTTGTCTCGAAAAAATCTATAATTTCTTGACCAGAATGGGCCTTTAAAACAAAATTGATCTTCTAACCAATTTGAATTAACAAGTGAAATTCGATCAACTTCTCTAAACAATTCCGATCTGTCTTGTGTTAAATTTTTCCAAATTGGTTCTTCTTTGGCTTTTAAATTTTCATTCACTTGTTCCGCATTCCACCAACTTTCAGCCCATGCTAGGTTTTTATTATTGTTTTTAATCCATACTTGTCTTCTAATTAAAGGTCCATTTAACTGATTTAATTCTTTAGGTCCTTCTGAGATGAATAGAGGGTCTACTTGCATTGAAATTAATTTAATTTTCGTCTCTTGATTAGTTAAAAGCTGTAAATGTCTAGTTGGACTTCCATCCCCAAGCAGCATTAATTTCCATGGACCAGATATTTTTGGTAATGAATTTTTCACTAAAAAAGTAGAGGCTTTTTCTTCCCATAAAATTTTTGGTGATTTAAAAAGTTTATTATTCAGTGCTCAGACGGAATCCTTTTAAGATGATAACTTTTTTTCGACAAAAATATTTGCCTTTTCTTTTTTTATTTCTCTTATTTTTAGCCAAACAAGTAATGCAGTTAAATCAGCTTTGCTGACACCGGGAATTTTTGAAGCATCACCAAAATTTTTTGGCTTTATCTTATTCAAATTTTCTCTGGCTTCTAAAGATAATGTCTCTATCTTTTCATAGTTTATTTCTTGAGGCAGAGATTTACAGCTTTGACGATTTATTTGTTCTATGTTGTTTTTTTGTCTTTTAAGGTAACCCTCGTATTTAATATCTATTTCAACACCTTCCTGTATTGAAGAACCTAGATTTCTTTCATTCAAATTATATTTAATTAGATCTGAATAATGAAAGTTTGGTCTTTTTAAGAGTTCTTTCAAAGTTGTTGAGCCTTTGATTTTTGATCCCGTTTCTAATTCTATTTTTTTTGATATTTCATCGGTATTTTTTAAACGAGTATTATTCAATCTAAATTTCTCTTCTTCGAGGAGGTTCATCTTTTCTTGATAGGCCGACCATCTTTTCTCATTAATTAGCCCTATTTGATAACCTAATGGTGTTAATCTTCTATCTGCATTATCTCCTCTGAGAGTTAACCTATATTCACTCCTACTAGTGAGAACTCTATATGGTTCTTTGAGATCTTTTGTAATTAAATCATTGATCATTGTTCCTATATAACTGCTTTCTCTGGAGAAGATTATTGGATCTTTTTTGTTTAGTTTTCTTGTCGCATTGACTCCTGCAACTAATCCTTGTGCTGCTGCTTCTTCATAACCAGTAGTGCCATTAATTTGTCCGGCGCTAAATAAATATTCAATTTCTTTCGTTTCGAGTGATGTTTGGAGCTGTGTTGCAGGTATATAGTCATACTCCACAGCATATGCTGGTCGCAACATTTTACATTCACCTAATCCAGGTAAGGTCCTTAAAAGTTCTAATTGAATATTTTCGGGTAAACCTGTAGAAAATCCTTGTACATATATTTCAGGGGTATTAATTCCTTCTGGTTCTAAGAAAATTTGATGTGATTCTTTATTAGCAAATTTGACGATTTTATCTTCAATTGATGGACAATATCTTGGCCCTTTACTATCAATAAAACCGCCGTAAATGGGAGTTAAATGTAAATTATCTCTAATAAGTTGATGGGTTTTGGTAGTTGTTCTTGTGATGTGACAACTAACTTGGGGCATATTATTTTTTATATCTGGGTCAAACGAAAAATATTTATCTACTGCAGTACTTGGTTGAACATCTAATTCATCAAAAATGATACTTCTTTTATCAACTCTTGCTGGAGTACCTGTTTTTAAACGTTCTGTTTTGATACCAATTTCGTGTAAATTCTGAGTAAGACCTTGTGCTGCTTGTTCGCCCGATCTGCCAGCTGACATTGATTTATTTCCTATCCATATTCTTCCTTCTAAGAATGTACCAGCTGTGATGATAACTGATCTTGCGGAATAATAACTACCAAAGAATGTTTTTACACCCTTTATTCTTTTTTTTAAGATTTTTTTTGAGTTCAATCCAATTTGTTCAGTTTTTGCAATATCCAGTTCAGTAATCATTGCTTCTTTTAAAGATAAATTATCTGTATTTTGTAGTATTTCGATCATTTTTTTTGAGTATTCTCTTTTATCTGTCTGAGCTCTTAACGCCCATACAGCTGGGCCTCTACTTGCATTTAATATTCTTTTTTGAATAGCTGTTTCATCGGCTAATTTACCAATAATTCCACCTAATGCATCAACTTCATGAACCAACTGACTTTTTGCTGGTCCCCCAACAGCAGGATTACACGGTTGCCAGGCAATCCTATCTAGATTGATTGTAAATAAGGCAGTAGAAAAACCTAATTTTGCTGTTGTTATAGCGGCTTCGCATCCTGCATGTCCTCCTCCAATAACGATGACGTCAAAAGATTCATTTGTTGAGTTATGATCTTGCATTTTAGGATCGATTTAATTAGCTAAATTCCTAAATCTCGTAAATTGAGGTTCAAATAATAATTTAACAGTTCCTACGGGTCCATTTCTATGTTTAGTGACAATGATTTCTGTAATGCCTCTATCTTCAGTCTCCGGATTATAGTATTCATCTCTATAAATCATTAATACTAAATCTGCGTCTTGTTCAATAGATCCTGATTCTCTTAGATCGCTTAACATTGGTCTTTTATTTGTTCTAGACTCAACCCCTCTACTAAGCTGAGATAAAGCTACTACTGGGACTTTTAATTCTCTGGCCATGCTTTTAAGACCTCTTGTTATTCGTGAAAGTTCTTGAACTCTATTATCAGGGGTTGAACCTTCCATCAACTGCAGATAATCAATCACAATTAATCCAAGTTCTTTTTTTTGTTCAGCTATTAATCTTCTGCATAGAGATCTCATCTCTAGAACACTTAGGTTAGGCTTGTCATCTATGAATATTGGTAATTGACCTAATGAATTGATACCTTCTCCGAGTAATGGCCATTCTTCTTGCTGTAATCTTCCTGTTCTTAGCCTGCCACTTTCGATCCCCACTTCCATAGAGAGTAGTCTATATGTCAACTGTTCTTTACTCATTTCAAGGCTAAATACACACACAGGTAAATCTTGAGATTGTGCAACATTTTTAGCCAGATTAAGAACTATTGAAGTTTTCCCCATTGAAGGTCTTCCAGCAACAATTATTAAATCACTTCTTTGAAAACCTTGAGTCATCGCATCAAGATCGTAGAAATTAACAGGAATTCCAGCTACTGAAGTACCTAATGATCTTGACTCTATTTCATTGAAAGTACTTGTAAGGATTTCAGCTGCTTGAGTAAGACCTTTTGAAGGTTTTTCTTGACTGATTTCAAATATTTTTTGCTCTGCTTTGTCTAGAACTTCATTAGTATCTTGAGTTTGATCAAAACCTAGTTGAACCACTTCATTTCCAGATCTAATAAGTTGCCTTCTCATGAATTTGTCGTTAATTAAATTAGCAACTTGTTCTATGGAAGCTGTAGAGGAAACATTTTCAACGAGTTCTACCAGTTTGCCGTTTCCTCCAATTTTTTCTAGTGATCCATTATCTGCTAACCAAGCACTCATTGATGTTAAATCAGTTGGCTTTCCCTGGGTATGCAACATTAATGCTGTTCTATAAATCTCTTGATGGGCGTTTATATAAAAAGCTTCAGGTTTAATTAAGTCTGCAATTCTTCCGATCGCATCTGGATCAAGAAGTATGCCTCCAAGCACAGCTTCCTCTGCTTGAACGTTTTGAGGAGGAACTAATCCAGCATTTTCACTATTAAAATCCTTTTTAAAATTTTTATTTTGCCCATTATTTGGAAAAGGTACGGAAACCATATCTTTAATTGCTTAGATATATACTCTGGCTACTTTTCAAAATAATGCAACAAATTGATTAACTTGTTACTTCAATATTTACTTCTGCATTTACTTCTGGATGTAATTTTATTTTTGCAGTAAAGGCACCTAAATTATGAATATCAGGAACAGTAATGTTCCTTCTATCAATTTCTTTTTTAGTAGCCGCTTCTATCGCTTCGGCAACATCACCATTGGTAACCGTTCCAAAAAGGACACCATCTTCTCCAACCTGTTTTTTGATAGTGAACCTACCTATTGTAGATAATGCAGTTTGGAAATCTAAAGCTTCTTGCTTTAATTTACCAGCAGCGATTTTTTCTTTTTCTTTCTTCCTCTCAATTTGCTTAAGGACTGCTGGTGTTACATTCATTGCCTTGCCATAAGGTAATAGAAAATTTCTTGCGTATCCTGGTGCTACATCAACTAGATCTCCTTCTTTACCTAGTGACGCGATTGATTCAGTTAATGCAACTTGTACTCTTTTAGCCATGAAAATATTGAACAATATAGTTAATAATAAGACCTAGAGGGTAACTTTACTTTTTTTGCAAAACCAAATTTCGCAAGAATCTTAATATGTTCCCATGTTATGTCTATCTGACCTTTAAATAATCCCTGTTTTGCCGAATTGGGAAATGCATGATGGTTATTATGCCAACCTTCTCCAAAAGTTAATGCAGCAACCCATGCATTGTTTTTAGATGAATCACCACTTTCAAATGGAGCTTTACCCCAACAGTGCGTCGCGGAGTTGACTAGCCAAGTTACATGATAAACAACCACAAGCCTCAATGGAATTCCCCAAAGGACTAGAGCCCATCCTCCAACTCCTAATTTTTGACCTATTACGTACAAAGAAAGTCCAATGGGAATTTGTAAGAACAAAAAATATTTATTTAAGAATCTATAGTATGGATCCTTGATTAAATCTGCACTTAGTTTTGGAACAGCTTTTAGTGCTTCTACGTCTTTAAACATCCAACCCATATGACTCCACCAAAACCCCTTTTTACTATTGTGATGATCTACTTCAGTATCTGAAAAAGAGTGGTGATGCCTATGTAAACCTACCCAATCAATTGGTCCATGCTGGCAACTTATGGCTCCACAGGTAGCAAAAAATCTTTCTAACCATCTTGGTACAATGAACGATCTGTGTGATAACAATCTGTGATATCCAAGGGTGACTCCTAAACAAGCAGTTACCCAGTAAAAAAATAATAATGAAGTGACTGCAGGGAGACTCCAAAATTTTGGTTGTAGAGCTATAAGGGATAGAATATGAATTGCAACCATAAAAACTATCGTTCCCCACGTTTTATGTAGTCTTGGGGGATATCTTTTTGAATGACTGGAAGGTTCCAGTAATTTTTCTGAGAGTTCTATAACTTTTTCAGCTGGAACAGGTTTTTTTAATTTTGCTGTTTCTTGGAAAATTACTGAATTCATGATATTGAAATACTATTTTCAAAATTACCGATATGTAATATTATCATACTATATTATTGATAAGTTTAATTATCTGTGAGTCTCGGATATCGCGATAAATTATCTAGAGGTCGAAGGGCTATGGCTCATTTGATACACCTCTGGCATGAAAGAAATGGTTGGTCTCACAGAGTACTGCCATTACTTTCAGAAGTTCTTGATTTAGGTAAAGTTCATAATTCGCAAATTTCTAATCTTAGGAATGGGAAGTTATCTTCGCCAGGTCCTGAAGTTTTTCTTGCTTTAGCTCAAGTTAATACGATTCTTGATCAAGGTATTGAAAAAATCAGGGATCGTTTTGAAAGTGATTACCCAGAGTTATGGAAATCTTTGGAAGAGTCTGCATTACCCCTGAAAAATGATTCTGGTAATCCATTGTCGGCCGGGGATTTATTCGAGATATTTTCAGGATTAAAACCTCTACCTTCATCTTTTGACTGGTACATAGAAGATGAAGAAGCTTCTGCTTTAAGTGACGCTCTTTCAGTGCATTTTTGTCAGAATAAGGCTTGGAGATCATGTAAAATGCGGGTAATGGATGCCTATGCTGTCAATAAATCTGCCCGTAGAGAACGTTTTGCTGAAGTAATTGCAGGAATTAGAGATTATACTGCAGAAGAATTAGATGGAGAACTTCTTGATTTATATGAGGCTTCAAAAAAACTTTCTTATTTCCAGGGCAGGGGACCTAATGCTTTCCTAGCAGAATTAAGAAATTTAGCTTCTGAAAAATAACATGAATTTTTATAATAAATGACTCTTGACAATAACTTAAAACTGGCTGAACACACTGTTTTTTCTGTAGAAGAGAGTTTAAGTAAAGTTTTCCAAGAAAGGTCCAATCAGGTTTTCCAGAAATTAGAAAATATTTTGACAATTTTTAAGGAAGAAAAAGTTTCTACTAGTCATTTCAATCAATCTTCTGGTAGTGGTCATGATGATATATCTAGAGAAAAAATTGATGCAGTTTTTGCAAGATTATTTCTTGCTGAAAAGGCTGCTGTGAGGATGCAATTTGTGAGTGGAACCCATGCAATAAGTTCTGTCTTATTTGGAATTCTTCGACCCGGAGATGTAATGTTATCTCTTACAGGACAACCATATGACACGTTAGAAGAAGTCATAGGAATAAGGGGAGGAGGAAAAGGATCACTTAAAGATTTTGATATTGAATACAAGCAAGTAAATATCTGCGAGAATTTTGATTCTTTTGAAGAAAAAATTGTTCATTTTTTTAAAGAAAATTCATGTAAATTAGTATTCATACAAAAAAGTTGTGGATATAGTTGGAGAAAGTCTCTTACGAATCATCAGATAGAGAAAATTTGTAGTCTTATTCATTCTCTTGATACTAACTGCATATGTTTTGTTGATAACTGTTATGGTGAGCTTGTTGAAGATAGTGAACCAATTTCTAAAGGGGCAAATATAATTGCTGGTTCATTGATTAAAAATTTGGGAGGAACAATAGTTCCTACTGGTGGGTACGTTGCAGGAGATGCAGAGTTGGTTGAGATGGCATGTTCTAGATTAACCTCACCAGGCATTGGCTCTTCTGCAGGAATAAATTTTGGATTAGGAAGATTAATTTTGCAGGGTTTGTTTTTAGCACCACAAATTGTTCATGAATCACTAAAAGGTGCTGATATGGTTGCAGCAGTCTTTAAGAATTTGGGATTTAAGGTTTTACCAGAGCCAGCAACTTATAGATCTGATCTTATTCAGTCAGTAAGATTGAATAATCCTGATTTGGTACAAAAAATTTGTCAATCTTTTCAAAATTCTTCACCAGTAGATTCTTTTCTAAATGTTGTTCCATCATCAATGGATGGATATGATTCAAAATTATTAATGGCAGGAGGTACCTTTATTGAAGGTAGTACAAGTGAATTTTCTGCTGATGCCCCTCTAAGAGATCCTTATAATATTTTTGTTCAAGGTGGTTCTCACATAGCTCACATCAAAATTGCATTAATTCGATTATTATCTGAACTATTAGAGGAAAAATTAATTTCAAAGGATTCTCTACTTCCTTTATCTACTTAATCATGTCTTACAAGTTTCCAGACAACCTCAACTATGCTGATACTCATGAATATGTCTTGGAAGAAAATGGATTATTAAAAATTGGAGTTAGTGAATTCGCTATAGATCAATTAGGAGATATTGTTTTTGTTGAATTAGCTGATGAAGGTGCGACTTTAGAGAAAGGCGAGACTTTTGGAACCATAGAATCAGTTAAGGCCGTTGAGGAAGTCTATTTGCCTTTTTCAGGGGAAATAGTATCTGTAAATGAAAGTGTTATTGAGAACCCTGAGCTTTTACAGAATGATCCGATTGGAGAAGGTTGGTTAGTCATTTTGAAACCAGAATCAAAAGCATCAATTGCTGATTTGATGACCTCTGAGGAATATCAATCAAAGGTTGTACCAAAATAAGGCAAACTTTTTAAAAAGAGCTATTTTAAAGAAAAATATTTTAATATGACATCTAAATTTGGGTCTGATTTGTTTGTAGATAGGCATCTTGGGTTAGGAGATAATGACGAAAGAATTATGCTGAACAAGCTTGGTTTTAATAATATTGATCAATTTATAAATCAAGTTATTCCTGAAGATATTCAGCTTAAAGATAAATCTTCAGAAATATTGCCCCAAGGTTGTTCAGAAATTGAGGCTTTAAACGAATTAGAAGAGATTGCGAATAAAAATACTAAAATGAGATCACTTATAGGTCTTGGTTATTATGACAATCATATGCCTAAAGTAATCCAAAGACATGTTCTTGAAAATCCAAGGTGGTACACGTCTTATACTCCATATCAAGCAGAAATTGCACAAGGAAGATTAGAAGCTCTATTTAATTTTCAGACTATTGTTTGTGAACTAACAGGATTCCCTGTCGCCAATGCATCTTTGTTGGATGAGGGTACTGCTGCAGCAGAATCCATGGCCATGAGTTTTTCGGCAAGAAAAAATAAATCTTCAAAAGTTTACTTAGTGGAGTCAAATGTTTTTGATCATACTTTTAATGTTCTACAAACCAGAGCAAAACCTTTGGGAATATCTTTAAAACGCTTTACTCAAAGCAACCTTCCTAATCATGATGATGTTTTTGGAATGCTGTTGCAATTACCTGGTAAAAATGGTCAATTATATGATCCCACATTCTTAATATCCCAAGCACATCGATCAGAAATTATTGTTACGGCATGTATTGATCCACTAGCACAAGTTTTGATTAAACCAATTTCTGAATTTGGTGTTGATGTAGCAGTGGGTAGTATGCAAAGATTTGGTGTACCAATGGGTTTTGGCGGTCCCCATGCAGCATATTTTGCTTGTAGCGAGCAATATAAAAGGCTGATACCCGGAAGAATTGTTGGGCAAACTCTCTCTAAAAATGGAGAAAAATCTCTAAGACTAGCATTGCAAACAAGAGAGCAACATATTAGAAGGGAAAAGGCCACCAGTAATATTTGTACTGCTCAATCTTTATTAGCCATAATTTCTTCTTTTTATGCTATTTATCATGGACCCTCTGGATTAACGCAAATTGCTAAGAGATTAGTTGAGTTGAGAATAAATTTAGAATCAAGTTTAGCTGCTTTAGGTTTTGATATTCCTGATGGGATAAGATTTGATAGTGTTGATGTTTATTCTGAGCACTCCCAGAGGATCCATAATGAAGCTTTAAAAAATGGCTACAACTTAAGAATTTTGCCGTTGGGATCAACTATTGAAAATTCAACTGGCTTTGGGATCTCTTTAGATGAGCTTAGTAATGAAAAAGAAATAAAAGATATTTTGACTTTCATAGCAAACCTTTTAGAAAAAGAAGATGATTTAGAGCATATAAAATTTGATAAAGAATTTCATCTTGAAAGTTTAGCTTTGAGATCCAGTGAATGGATGCAGCAAGATATATTCACAAATTATCAAAGTGAAACTGAATTAATGAGATATATATTCCGACTTGCAGAAAAAGATTTTTCTTTGGTAGATGGGATGATGCCATTGGGAAGCTGTACCATGAAGTTAAATTCTGCAGCAGAGTTAAATCCAGTCTCTTGGGCTAATTTATCTTCCATGCATCCTTTTTCCCCACTAGATCAAACTAAAGGCTATTCAAAAATTATATCTGACCTAGAAAAATGGATAAGTGAGATTGTTGGTTTAAAATCAGTTTCTTTTCAACCAAATGCAGGCTCTCAAGGAGAGTTTGCAGGTTTATTGGCAATTAATTCTTATTTTGAATCAAGAGGTGAACTGTTAAGAAAAAAATGTTTAATTCCAAAAAGTGCTCATGGAACAAATCCTGCTAGTGCAGTTATGGCAGGTTTTGACGTGTTAACTGTTGAATGTGATGACGAAGGAAATATTGATTATCAAGATTTGTCAATTAAGGTCAAGAAATTTGATAACCAAATAGGGGCTCTTATGTTGACTTATCCCTCTACTCATGGAGTTTTTGAATTACAAATCAGAAAGATATGTGATTTAATTCATTCTGTGGGAGGATTTGTCTATTTAGATGGAGCAAATTTGAACGCTCAGGTTGGATTATGCAAACCTGGAAACTATGGGGTTGATGTTTGTCATTTGAACTTACATAAAACATTCTGCATTCCGCATGGAGGTGGTGGTCCAGGAGTAGGTCCAGTTGCTGCATCAGAAACTTTAAGCCCGTACCTTCCTACTCATTCTTTAATGGATAATAATTTATCTAATAGTTTAAATTTCGTATCTTCTGCCAAGCATGGGAGTGCAAGTATCCTTCCAATAAGTTGGATGTATATAAAAATGGCAGGTCTTAGTGGGTTAAGGAAAGCAACTTCGCACGCAATTTTATCTGCAAATTATATTGCGCATTCCTTAAAACATAAATTCAAGATTCTTTATAAAGGAAAAAATAATTTTGTCGCACATGAATGTATTTTAGATTTTAGAGATTTAAAATCCAAAACTGGATTGAGTGTCAATGATTTAGCTAAACGATTAATTGATTATAGTTTTCATGCCCCAACTATTAGTTGGCCTGTGCCAGAAACCATAATGATAGAGCCTACTGAAAGTGAAAGTTTGGCAGAAGTAGATAGATTTTGTGAGGCTATGCTATTGATTGGAGAAGAAATCAGTGAAATAGAAAATAATTATGAATTAAAAAATAATAATGTAATAAGCAATTCTCCCCATACGTTGAAAGAGTTAATTGCTGATAATTGGCAATATCCTTATTCAAAAGAAAAGGCTTCTTTCCCTTATAAAACTCCAACAACTATTAAGTTTTGGTCTTCAGTTTCTAGGATCAATAATGCATATGGCGATCGCAATTTAATTTGTTCTTGCAATGTAAATCAAGATGAGACTTTAGAAGAAAAAAAATGTGCTTAAAGGACTAGCGTCCCTATACATACTTAGTTATTATCAATTTGAATAAAAATTTAATATTTTCTTATAGAATTTTTTTAAATTTTTTTATTACAATATTCGAGCATCAAATTTTTTGGGGTATTTGAAGCTATGACCAAAGATTTTAAATCTGGTAATGTTAAGCGACTGCCAGTTAAAAACGTCAACTTACCAAATTTTGTAAATAATTTTTCTGGAGATAACTCAAATATTTGTTCTATTGAGGGGACTAATGTTATAAGAGTACCTTTTGGGAAAAAATTCTCAAAGAAAAAAAGGCCTGAAAAGAATCAAAATATAGCTACTCTAATACTTCCTTTAAGTTCATATAGCAATCCTACGCCCCCACACGTCGCATAATAAATTAGATCAAATTTAATCTATTTCTTTGAGCGTTTCTGAATAATAATTTTGCAGTTGTAACGTTGCTTGATTCCAATCCCATTTTTCTGCTTCGTTTCGCGCCTCTTTTCTCATAATTTCTCTTTTATCTTCATTCTCTAGAATTTTTTTTGTTGCTTCAATCAAACTTTGTACCCCATTATCTTTTTCATCTGGATCATATAAACAACCATTTATCCCATCGCTAATTATATCTGGAATTCCCCCCTTGTTGGCTCCGATAACTGGACATCCTGCGGCCATTGCTTCGAGTAAAACTAAACCAAGTGTTTCTGTACTAGAGGGAAATAAAAATATATCTCCAGAGGCATAGGCGCTAGCAAGTTCATTACCAGATAAATATCCTATGAAATTAGTCTTGGTATTTTCGAAGATTTTTTCAAGTTGGTTTCTATACGGTCCGTCGCCTACAAGTGCTAGACAAGCATTAGGGATACTTTCTAAGACTGGTTTAATTCTCTCAATTTGTTTTTCTGCGGATAATCTTCCTACATAAATCAATAAATAATTAGCATCTTTATATTTTCCAAATAATTTATCTCTCATTTTCTCATTTCTTAAATCTGGTCTGAAACTGTAAGTATCTACTCCTCTTTGCCAAAGAGCAGTCCTTTGAATACCTTTATCTTTTAATTCATTGACCATAGCGGTGGAAGTACACAAATTTAACAATGCTTGATTATGAGCTGCTTTAAGTAATTCCCACAAAAGTGGCTCTAGCATACCCATACCGTAATGTTCCAGATATTTCGGAAGATGAGTATGGTAGCTAGCAATTAAAGGAATATTATTAGTTTTCGCCAACCATATGCCACCTAAGCCAAGTACAGCTGGATTAACAACATGTATTAAATCTGGGTTAAATTTTTCTAACTTATCTGAGACTGCAGGGCCTGGTAAGCCAAGCTTCAACTCTGGATATAAGGGTAATGGCATTGCAGCAACTCCCACTACAGTTGCTCCCATATATGATTCTGGACACCCCTCTGGACAAAAAATTATAACTTCATCACCATTTTTTATTAAAAATTCAATTGTTTTAGTCAGTCTTGTGACTATGCCGTCAACTTTAGGTAAAAAAGTTTCAGTAAACAATGCAATTTTCACTTTCTTAAGATAACTATTTCAAAATTTTAATTAGTCTTAATAGCCTCAGCTTGTTTTTTTGTCCAGGATGAAACACAAGGTATGCGATTAAGATCACATCTATTGGAGTATTTTTTAGCAACTTCAACAACTTCTTCTAATAAGCCATTATCAAGAGTAGTTGGGTTTAAACCTAATTCTATAAAGCATTTATTATCAACAATTAGATCATTTTCTACTGCTTCATTCCTTGGATTTGGTAAATAATTGATTTCAGCTCCAGTTAGAGAAGCAACTTTTTTAGCTAGTTCTCCAACTTGATGACTCTCAGTCATTTGATTAAAGATTTTGACTCTTTCTCCAGATTTTGGAGGATTTTCAAGAGCAAGTTGTACGCATTTGACAGAGTCTTTTATATGTATAAATGCTCTTGTTTGCCCTCCTGTCCCATGAACACTTAATGGATATCCAATTGCAGCTTGCATTAGAAATCTGTTTAAAACAGTTCCATAATCTCCGTCATAGTCAAATCTGTTTGTCAATCTAGGATCTTTTAAAGTTGCTTCTGTATTTGTTCCCCAAACAATGCCTTGGTGTAGATCAGTGATCCTTACAAGATCATTTTTGTTGTAGTAAAGAAATAATAATTGATCTAAAGTTTTAGTCATGTGGTAGACACTACCTGGGCTTGCAGGGTGTAATATTTCTTCTTCAAAGCGGCTTCCATCAGGTTGTGGAACTTCAACTTTTAGATAACCTTCTGGAATTGTTGCACCTCTATGTGATCCATATCCGTAGACTCCCATTGTTCCTAAATGAACAACATGAATATCTAAATTACTCTCTACTATCGCAGCAAGCAAGTTGTGGGTGCCATTAACATTATTATCTACTGTATATCTTTTGGTAAAACTCGATTTCATCGAGTATGGTGCTGCTCTTTGTTCTGCAAAATGGATCACGGAATCTGGTTTTTCATCAATGAGCAAATTGAGTAATTTTTGATATTGCTTAGAGATATCCATGTTAAGAAATCTCATAGGCTTGCCTCCAGTCTCTTCCCATGCAGAAAGTCGTTCTGTTATGGAAGAAATTGGAGTTAAAGATTCTACCTCTAGATCAATATCAATTTTTCTACGACTTAAATTGTCGACAATAATTACATCATGATTTTGCTCTGCTAAATTCACCGCACAAGGCCAACCGCAAAAACCATCTCCACCTAGAACAATAACTTTCACTCAGAACTCCAGAATTAAAAGATTCATAATATATTTATTAAATTACTACAGCGTGCTTCCACTTTGCGAAAAAACATTGTAAATAGTTTCAAATCTTCTTTCTTAAATAGGATAAATAAAAGCAAATAATAAATTTTTACTTTCTTTTGAAACTTTTCTCAATTTAGAGAATTAGATAGATATATTTTTTTCCGGCGAACTTGCTACTGCAAAGTCTTGTTTTTTAATTCTTCCTGCCAGAAAAGCTTGCCTGCCAGCTTTCACACTATAATTTATCGCTTGAGCCATTAGAGGAGGATTTGCAGCTTGTGCTATTGCACTATTGATTAAAACACCATCAGCTCCAATTTCCATAGCTTGAGAAGCTTCACTAGGTACCCCAATTCCTGCGTCAATTATTACTGGCACTTTTGAATTCTCAATAATAATCCTTATATTTGATAAATTTAACAAACCTTGCCCGGAGCCTATGGGAGAGCCCAATGGCATTACAGTTGCACAACCTATTTCTTCTAGTCTTTTTGCAAGAATGGGATCTGCATTGATATAAGGTAGTACAGCGAAACCTTTTTTAATTAAAATTTCGGCTGCTTTAAGAGTTTCTATTGGATCTGGTAGCAAATACTTTTTGTCAGGAATAACTTCTAACTTCACAAAATTATTTTCTTCTTGACCAGATAATTTTGCAAGTTCTCTACCTAAAATTGCTATTCTGACTGCCTCATCGGAATTAACACAACCAGCTGTATTAGGAAGCATCCAGTATTTTTCCCAGTTGATCTTTTCGAGTAAATTTTCTCCGGTCTGATCATTTTTAATTCTTCTAACAGCGACGGTTATAATTTCCGTTTCAGAATTTGACAAACTTGCCACCATATCTTGAGTAGATTTGTATTTGCCAGTACCAACCATTAATCTACTGGAAAATTGTTTTCCACCAATTAGTAAAGAAGAATAATTTTCCATATTTAGAATCCCTTATCCTTAATACCTTTATAAGGTTCATAATTGTTTCTTTTTTCTAATTCCTTACTTTTTTTTATTGCTGTTTTGTTTTTTGGATCTATCACCAAAACTTTTTGATAAGTTTCATATGCCAAGTCGTACTCAAGTAAACGCTGTTGTGCTGATGCGAGGTTATTTAGGGCTATAGGATATTCTGGAAGTGATTTTATTGCAGATTTATAGTGTTTAATTGCTTTCTTAAATTCATTTTGAGCAGCATAAGAAAATCCTAAAGCATTATTTATTATCGCTTTGGCTTCATCAGGTTCATTTTCATAATTTTCAATTGCTTTTAAAAAAGTTTTAGTAGCTTCAGGATATAATCTTTTTTTTATTTGAATAGACCCAAATTCATATAATTCTGTAGCTTGAGTGAGAGAATCTAAACCTTTCTGCTCGAATTTGACTAAATTTAATTCTTCACTCCTGGTTTTTAGAAATTGTCTGAATACAAAGATAGAAATTATTATTAATACAACAAAAAGAATTATTAAATAAGATTGAAAGGAAGATATTTCCATTATTTATAATTATTTTCTTAATTATATTCTTTTTTCTACTGACTTACGGAAGAAACAATTTTTTCAAAACACTTAGGATCGGTTATGGCTAATTGAGCAAGCATTTTTCTGTTAATGATAATATCTGCATTTTTCATCCCATTTATTAACTTGCTATAATTTGTTCCATTTATCCTCGCAGATGCGTTAATTCTAGAAATCCAAAGTCTTCTAAAATCTCTTTTTCTTCTTCTTCTATCCCTATAAGCATTACAAAGAGCTTTCATCACTCTTTGGTTTGCGGTTCTGAAAAGATTTTTGTTGCCGCCTCTAAAACCTTTTGCAAGATTTAAGATTTTGTTTCTTCTTTTTCTGGCTATGTTGCCTCTTTTTACCCGTGCCATGAATATCTAATAAAAATTGGTTAAAGATTTATGCGTATGGAATCATTAATCTTACATTATCAGCATCTCTTTCATCAACTACGGCTTTTGTTGATAGATGTCTTTTTAATTTTGAGCTTTTATGATCAAGTAAATGATTATGGAAAGCTCTTCTTCTCATGAATTTACCCGTCGCAGTAGCTTTAAATCTTTTGGCAGCTGATTTACGAGTTTTTAGTTTAGACATTTAAGTCAAATGTGTTTAATTAGGATAATCTAAACCTTTATACGCATTGGTGCAAATTAAAGTTTTTAATTGATAAGGAAAGTTCTAATTTATGAAACTTAAATTTGCCTTTTTAAACTTATTTTTAGGTTGTATTTCTCTTTTAGTAATAAACACTAAATTTATTTCAAATGCAAAAGGAGAAGAATTGCTAAAGGTTGAACTCCATAATGAAATTAAAAAAGGAAAATTTTTAATTGGTTTAAAGCAATATTTAGGTGGGGAGAATGATAGTTTTTCGGAGAAAAAGAATATAAACTTTACAACTAATAAAGGTTTTGTAAACTTGATATCGTCCAACGGTATTAAGCATAAATCAAAACAGATAAATATTACCTGGGCGGATATTCCTGTTAAAAATCCAAAAACAATTGAAAGAATTGTTTTTGGTCCTTTTGCTAGCTATGAATCGGCAAAAAAACAATCAGAGAAACTAAGAGATAAGGGATTTGATACGACTGTTGCCTACCCTAAAAATTGGGAAGTATGGATTCCATTTCAAGAGGATCTGCCAGAGTTTGAATTAAAAAATAAGATTTATAGAAAAATAAAAAATTTTCAAATTACTCCTGTTCTTAGAAATGACTACAGTGGTATAAAACTTGAAGGTCCCATATGTATTTATTCTGAAGAGAAAATAAAAATAAATGGTGTTAATTTTGGCAAAAATTTTTATTTAATAAAGGATTTATATGGAACTTGGACCTTAGTTCAAAAAATTGAATTTGATGACTATTTGGCAGGTGTTTTGCCATATGAAATTGGACCGAATTCTCCTTTAGAAGCACTCAAGGCTCAAGCAGTTATTGCAAGAACTTGGGGCATATTTAATTCTGATAGATTTAATATGGATAAATATCATTTATGTATAAGCACTCAATGTCAAGTTTATAAGCCTTCTGAAATTTCATATAAAAACGTACAAAAAGCCATAGACGAAACTTCAAATTTAATTCTCACTCATGAAAATCAACCAATAAATGCTTTTTATCATGGTTCTAATGGTGGAGTATCTGCTACTGCAGGCGAGTCTTGGCAAATTCAAGATTATTCTTATTTCAATTCAATCATTGATGGCTCTAAATCATTAAATAACATTTTTAAACTACCAATTACAAATGAATTTTATTTAAATAATTTTTTAGATTTTGATAAGGAACAGTTTTATGGGAGTAATCATTCTCTTTTTCGATGGAATAAGAAAATTTCTAGTCTTGAAATTAAAGAAAAGTTAATTAAAAACAAACTTATAAATATTAATGAAGATGTTTTGGATTTAAATTCTATTGAACGTGGTTCTAGTGGCAGAGTGACAAAATTGGAAATACAAACTGACAAGGGTAATAAATCTATTGTTCTTGTTAAAGATGATATTCGACGGGTATTAAATTTTATACCTAGTAATTTGTTTACTATTAATAAATTAAATGATGATTTATGGCTTTTGAGAGGAGGAGGCTTCGGTCATGGTGTAGGTTTATCTCAGTCAGGAGCAATTGAAATGGCTAAATTAGGATTCTCTTATGAACAAATATTGAATCATTACTATCGAAATGCAAAACTAAAAAAATTTGAGATATTGTCTCAATGGAAGTTAAGTAATTAACAATTTACTTTTATGAGTAAGGGTTTTTATAAAAATCGAAGATTGAAGTCGTTTATATTTCTTAGTGCTTGTTTTTTAGTAGCTTTTATTCCTCACGCTAACAATATCGAAAATTTCTTTTATATAATGTTGACTCTTTCTTTTGTGATTGTTTTTTACGGTTTAATAGTTATTTCGAGAAATTTCAAAAGGAACAACGTTTTAAATACTTTAAGCAGAAGAATTAGCAATAAAGAGTTACCTGTGCTTGATATTTTAGTCGCAGCTAGAGATGAAGAGAATGTCATATCAAGATTAGTTGAAAGATTATTTAGTTTAGATTATCCAACAAATAAATTAAATATTCATATAATCGATGATGGTAGTTCTGATAAGACGCCTTTAATTTTAGATCGATTATCAAGACAATATGAAAAGCTAAAAGTCATAAGTCGTTCTCCAAATGCAGGAGGAGGAAAGTCAGGAGCTTTGAATTATGCCTTGAAATTTACCCATGGTGAATGGTTACTAGTTTTGGATGCTGATGCTGAATTAAAAAAAGATTCTTTGATAAGGTTATTTAGTTTTGTAGAAGAGGGTGATTGGTCTGCAGTTCAACTAAGAAAATCAGTAACAAATGTAAGTAAGAATTTTTTAACTTCCTGTCAGTCAATGGAGATGGCTATGGATGCAATCTTTCAATATGGAAGATTATCAGTTGCTGGAGTTTCCGAATTAAGGGGAAATGGTCAATTAATTAAGAAAGAAACATTATTAGCATGTGGTTCTTTTAATGAAGATACAGTTACAGATGATCTTGATTTGAGTTTAAGATTATTATTATCAAAATCTAGAATTGGAATCTTATGGGATCCTCCAGTCATGGAGGAGGCAGTTGAGAATTTAAATGCTTTATTAGCCCAAAGGCAAAGATGGGCAGAGGGGGGGTTGCAAAGATTCTTCGATTATGGAGATCAATTATTTACTAATAAAATTGATTATTTGCAGAAATTTGATTTAACTTACTTTTTCATCTTGCAATATGCATTACCAACCATTTCTATTTTTGATTTAGTTTTCAGTATTGCTTTTTTAGATTCACCAATTTACTGGCCTATTTCATTTACAGCTTTTATGTTATCTGGAATTGCTTTTTGGTACGGTTCTTCTTGTAAAAGTGAAGTACCTGTATTGCAAAAAAGCAATTTTTTGATGGTATTTGTATCGGTTTTTTATTTATCACATTGGTTTTTAGTAATCCCTTGGGTAACTATAAAGATGTCTATTTTTCCTAAAAAGATACTCTGGCGAAAGACTCTTCATACTGGAGTTTAATCTATTCATCAAGGTCTATAATTTCTCCATTAAAAAAATTTGCTAAATTTTTTGAACTATCATCATAAGTTTCCTCGTTGGAAATTTTTGTTGTCGAATTAGTTTTTGGTTCTATTTTTTTTATTGGTCGGAAATTATTTACTTCATTTTGGGTTATTTCTGGAGTGTTTGTAGGGTTACTTTTATTTAATTGTTTGGTTGAAAAATTAAGTATTATTCCATCTCCAAATATCTTTTTTACAGTATCTTCAATTATAACTTTTCTGCTTTTTATCATATTTTCCCAGTTTGGAGATAATGCAATTGTGATTTTCTCCGAATCAAAACTTTCAAGTTCGGCTTGTTGTGAAAGTAACATTCTTGTTGATGGTAACTCTACTTTAGAAAGAATTAATTCCCATTTATCTTTTAAATTTGATCGAGGATTATTTTGGTTATTTTCAGAAATATTTTCAATACTTTCTTTTTCAAGAACTTCAAATTTTTCTAATTTTTCCTCTTTTTTTTCGATCAATTCCTTGTGTGTTATCTCTTCTTGGATACTTGGTTTTGGAATCTCATGTGAAATATTTTCTTTATTAATTGGAATGTTTTTTCTACTTTCATGCTCCTCAGTCGTATTATTTTTACTTTCTTTTTTATTTTCCAAACTATTTATCTCTTGACTATCCAGAAGACCAGTTAAATGTATTTCTAACCAAAGCCTTGGATTATCACTTGATTTGATTTGATATTCAATATTTCTCAGATTATTATGCCAATTTACTATTTTAGATTTATTAATTGTTTTTGAGATTTTATCTAACTCATCTCGAAATTCATCAGAGGTATAATAAAGATCTGAATATTTGTTATTAGTAGTGTGTAATAGTAGATCTCTTGTTATATTCAACAATCCGATAATTATTTGAAGAGGTTCGTTTCCGGAATCATATAATTTGTTGCAAGTGTCAATTAATGACTCTGGATTATTCTCAACCAATGATTTAATCAGATTTGTTAATTCACTTTCTGATACTTCTCCTAGGAGGTTTTGGATACCGTTAATTGTTATCCCTTCTGGTAAAAGATTCAATTGTTCAAGGAGGCTTTGCGCATCTCTCATACCTCCATTAGACCTTTTTGCAATCATTTTTAACGCCTGAACTTCGTACTTAATGGATTCTTTTTCGGAGATTTCTGATAAATGTTGAAAAATATCACTAGGGCTTATTCTTCTAAAATCAAACTTTTGGCATCTACTTTTTATTGTATTTAATACTCTCTCAGGATTTGTTGTCGCAAGTATAAATACAACTCTTGAGGGCGGTTCTTCAATAGTTTTTAGTAACGCGTTTGAAGCTGCCGTTGAAAGCATATGACATTCATCAATTACATAGACTTTCCATCTCGCTTGAGTAGGAGCAAATCTCGCTCTTTCTATAATTTCTCTTATATTTTCTACTCCTGTATTTGATGCTGCATCAATCTCGATAATATCTAGAGCGCTCCCTTCTGTAATTTGTCTACATAAGTCACATTTACAACAAGGAGTTATAGTAGGTTGGTCGAATGCCTGGCAATTTAGAGATTTTGCAAAAATTCTTGCACTTGATGTTTTTCCAGTGCCTCTTGGACCATTAAAAAGATATGCAGGAGCAATTTTTTTTGTTAGTAGAGCCTGTTTGAGTGTAATGGATATAAATTTTTGCCCAACCAGTTCGTCTAAGTTGTTTGGTCTATATTTTTGATGAAAAGGTTTATGTATATTTGGCATTTATTTTTCATTAATTAGAAAAATTAGGGATTCAATTAAAAAAATTAAACTATAATTTTATGCAGACTCTTTAATGATTCTTTTTGATCCTGAAGGTAGTTTAACAATTTTAGATGAGAACAAATTATCTACCATTTTTTTCGTAATTGTGAATTCTTTTACATTTTCTTCAGAAGGCAAAGTATACATTATGTCTAGCATTAGCTCTTCAATTATTGATCTTAATGCTCTTGCACCTGTTTTTCTTTTGTATGCTTCATTTGCTATCGCTTCAACAGAATCAGGCTCAAATGATAATTCAACATTATCCATACTTAGCAAAGTTTTGAATTGCTTTACTAATGCATCTCTTGGTTGAGTCAAAATAGATTCTAAAGTTTCTTTAGTAAGACGATCTAATACAGCACAAACCGGAATTCTTCCAATAAATTCTGGAATTAGGCCATATTTCACTAAGTCATCTAATTCTAAATTTTTCAGGGAATCTCTTGGGTCTACTATTTTTTTTGTATCAACTTTGTTTTGATCTGAATTGGTGGTAAAACCTATAGAGTGTTTACCCATACGCTTTTGAACGATATCCTCTAAACCTATAAAAGCTCCCCCACAAATAAATAGTATTTGACTCGTATCAATTTGGATACAGTCATGATACGGATGTTTTCTTCCGCCTTGTGGTGGCACATTAGCAATTGTTCCTTCAAGCATTTTTAATAAAGCTTGCTGTACTCCTTCACCAGAGACATCTCTAGTAATTGAGGGATTCTCGCTTTTTCTTGCAATTTTATCTATTTCATCAATATAAATAATTCCTTTTTGAGCTAGTTCTACATTCATTTCTGATTTCTGTAGAAGTCTTAAAAGTATGTTTTCAACATCCTCCCCAACATATCCAGCTTCTGTCAAAGTCGTTGCATCAGCTACTGCAAAAGGAACATCTAAAAACTCTGCTAAAGTTTGCGCCAATAATGTTTTTCCACTTCCAGTAGGGCCGATGAGTAAAATATTTGATTTTTGTAATTTAGTTGCTTGTGAATCTGTTGCATTGTTATTTTTACTATCTTCTTTAACTTTCCAAGCTAATCGCTTGTAGTGATTGTATACGGCGACTGATAATATTTTTTTTGCGGATTCTTGTCCAACAACTTGATTATCTAGAAAACTTTTAATTTCTAATGGCTTAGGAATTGAGGTTAATTCTAAAGGAACAGATTTTTTTGGATTATCAGTTGGTAATTTCTTTTTTACTTGCGGAGGGTTGTTTGTGTTCGCTTGATTATCAAGTAGTTCTTCATCGAGAATTTCATTACAAAGATCTATGCACTCATCACAGATATAAACCCCAGGACCAGCTATAAGCTTTCTTACTTGGTCTTGTGATTTACCGCAAAATGAACATTTAAGATGGGCGTCGAATTTAGCCATCGATAATAAGTTTTTAAAAGTGAAAGGTGTTAAATATTCCCTATTCACTAGGATTGCTTATAAATATCGATTCGTCATCTTATTCTTAAAAAATCAGAACCCCTTGTCACTTTTTGATAACTTTATCAATTAATCCATATTCGACTGCTTCTGAGGGAGATAAAAAATAATCTCTTTCTGTGTCTTCATTAATTTTTTCTAAAGGTTGACCAGTATGTTCTGCTAAAAGCGAATTTAATGTTTTCTTGAGAAAAAGTATTTCTTTAGCTTGTATTTCAATCTCTACTGCTTGACCTTGTGCACCTCCTAGAGGTTGATGAATCATAATCCTAGAATTAGGTAAAGCCAATCTTTTCCCCTTTGCTCCTCCAGAAAGAAGAAATGCCCCCATACTTGCCGCTACTCCAAAGCATATTGTCACTACATCAGGGGATATTTGCTGCATAGTATCGTATATTGCCATTCCTGCAGTTACTGAGCCACCAGGAGAATTGATATATATTTGTATGTCTTTTTCGGGATCTTCCGCTTCAAGAAATAATAATTGTGCAACAAGTGAATCAGATACTTGATCATTAATTCCAGTACCTAAAAAAATTATTCTCTCCCTTAATAGTCTTGAATAAATATCAAAAGCTCTTTCTCCTCTACCTGATTGTTCTATAACAGTAGGAACAGCAGCAATGGTTTTATTGTTACTTTCGTAAGAACTTATTGAGCTTTGGATTAAATGTTTTTTTTCTGAGTTCACAAAATAGTTTTCGTCTTATAAATAATTTAAGGGGTTTTTGTCTAATTAGTAGGAAATTTCATAAATTATTTTTTTTCTTTTTTATTTTGAGTTTTTGTAGTTTTTGTAGTTTTTGACGCAGTTTTTGTGGCTTTTGTTGTTTTTGAGGTTTTTGTAGCTTTAGAAGTTTTTGTAGTTTTTTCTTTTACTTCAGAATTTTCTTCAAGCCAAATGATTAATTTTTCTTTGAGTAAATCGTTAGTTAATACTTCTGTTAGTTTTTTAATATCTATTTGTTTTGAAGATTGAGAGATTGCATCTTCATAATCTTTCATTTTTGAATCAATTTCATCTTGCTCAACTTTTATGTTTTCAGTTTCAGCTAATGCTTTTAAAGCTAAATTTCTTTGAACATTTTTTTCAGCTTGAGGCCTTGTGGAATCTGCTAATGACTTAACTAATTCTGGAGTGAAAGTAGATTTAACATCAAGACCTTGTTGAGCGAATCTTTGAGCGGTTTGTTCAATATTATTCCTCACTTCTATATCAATCATAGATTTTGGAATTTCAGCAACCAATTCGTTTGTTAAGGCATCTAATAAAGCTTCAATTTTGATATCTTTTTGAGTTTTTTCAAAATTGTCTTTAAGTTGCTTTTCAATATCTTTCTTTAACTCTTTTAATGATTCTTTGTTGCCAGACTGTTTTGCAAAATCGTCATTAAGTTCAGGCAATTCTTTTTCCTTAAGATCCTTAAGATTTACTTCAAAAATTGCTTCTTTGCCTCTTGAATCCTCATGAGAATAATCATCAGGAAATTTAAGGTTAAGTGTTTTAGTATCACCAATTTTCATCTTTACGATTCCCTCAACGAAACCGGGAATCATTTTGTTCTTTTCTAACTCAAGATCCATTGATTCACTTGTTCCACCATCAATCTCTTTACCAGAATCTTTATATTTTCCTTTGAAACTAACTACAGCAATATCTCCTAATTTTGCTGCTCTATTGGTAACTGGAATAATGTTTGCAAACTGATTTCTAGATTTTTCTAGCGCTTCATCTATTGACTTAGGATCAAACTTTGTCTTTGATATTTCAACACTAAGTCCTTTGGATTTTTTAAGTTTTAATTCTGGGGCAACATCAGTTTGAAGAGTAACCTTAAGTGATTTTTCAGGACTAAACTTTGCAAGTAAAGATTCAAATCCATCCACCAATTCTGGCTCACTTAGTGGCTCTATAGATTTTATTTTTAACGCTTCTTGCCATGATTTATCAATAATTTTTTCCAGAGCAGAAGCATGTAATTGTGTGATGCCAATTCTTTGGATTAAGACTTGTTTAGGAATCTTACCAAGTCTAAATCCCGGAATTTTAGCTGAACGACTGATAGAATTGATTGTTTCATTTACACACGTTTTGCATGTCTCAGATGGTATTTCTAATTCGAATGAAATTCTACTTTGAGGCAGAGGAGTTGTTTTGACTATTAGTGCATCTTTAGCCATGTTTTTCTAAGTTATTACTTTGAACCGAATCTTAATTATTTCACATTATGTGATTTCCTTGAAAGTTAATTTTTTGATAAAGTAAAAAAAATAGTCAATCTATTCATAAAAATCATTTTAAAGTGTGAGACAATTTCCTTATTTGCCTAATAGGCCATTAAAAGTTGCTGTTTTAGGTTCTTCAGGTGCTGTGGGATCTGAATTGCTAAAAATTCTTGAACAACGTGATTTCCCAATATCAGAATTGGTCTTGCTTTCATCAGAGCGGTCAGAAGGAAAAAAAATTATTTGGAAAGGTGAAGAACTAGTTACAAAAAAAACAACTAAGGAAGAATTTAAGAATCTTGATCTAGTTTTGGCGTCAGCTGGCGGAAGTATTTCAAAAAAGTGGTTATCTACCATTATTGATCAAAATGCTTTACTGATAGATAATTCAAGTGCTTTCAGATTAGATAAGAACGTTCCTCTTATAGTCCCTGAAGTTAATGCTAGTGACGTACTTAATCATGATGGGGTAATAGCCAATCCAAACTGCACTACCATTTTGTTGACATTAGTTTTAGCTCCATTAAACAAACTTTCTACTATTCAAAGAGTTATTGTCTCAACATATCAATCTGTCAGTGGTGCAGGCCAACTGGCGATGGAGGAACTAAAACTTTTAACTGAAAAATATCTTCAAGGAAATCCTCAAAAAAGTGAAGTTTTGCCATACTCCCTTGCTTTTAATTTGTTTTTACATAATTCTCCTATGCTTTCAAATAATTACTGCGAAGAAGAGATGAAAATGGTTAATGAGACAAGGAAAATATTAAATATTGCTGATTTAAAGCTCTCTGCTACATGTGTTCGAGTCCCAGTTCTAAGAGCACATTCTGAATCGATCAACATTGAATTTGCCGATGTAGTTGAGCCTAAAGAAGCTCTTGAAGAATTAAAAAAATCTCCTGGAATTGAAATTATTGAGGATTACAAAAATAATAGATTTCCTATGCCAAATGACGTTATGGGAAGGGATAATATTGCTGTTGGCAGGCTAAGAACTGATATAAGTCATCCTCATGGATTAGAATTATGGTTATGTGGAGATCAAATAAGAAAAGGAGCAGCTCTGAATGCTGTTCAAATAGCTGAGTTATTAATTCCAAAAAAATGATTACAGACAAAACTGAGTGTAATAATCCATTATTTGGAAGAATATTGACTGCAATGGTTACTCCATTCACTGAGAATGGAGATGTAGATTATGAACTAGCTATAAAACTTTCAAATTATCTTTTTGAGAACGGTTCCGATGGAATTGTGTTGTGCGGTACTACTGGAGAATCTCCGACTCTTTCATGGGCGGAGCAGCATGATTTATTTATTGCGGTAAAAGGATCTTTGGATGCAAGCTGTAAAGTAATAGTTGGCACTGGTAGCAATTGTACAAGCGAAGCTGTGGAAGCTACAAAAAAAGCTTACGACTCTGGTGCCGACGGTGCTTTGGTCGTTGTTCCTTATTACAATAAGCCGCCTCAAGAAGGTCTTTATAAACATTTCAGTTCTATTGCTAAATCTGCAAAGGATTTGCCTCTTATGCTCTACAACATTCCTGGCAGGACTGGATGCAATTTATTACCTGATACTGTGAAGAAACTTATGGATTTCTCAAATATTCTCAGTATTAAAGCTGCAAGCGGTAGAATAGAAGAAGTAACAGAATTAAGAGCTATTTGTGGCTCCGAACTCTCTGTATATAGTGGCGACGATTCATTGTTGCTTCCAATGTTATCGGTAGGTGCTGTAGGAGTAGTAAGTGTTGCAAGTCATTTAGTTGGATTGCAATTGAAAGAGATGATTCATTCTTTTCAAAGTGGAAAGGTTTCCAATGCTCTTGCTATTCATGAAAAACTTCAGCCTCTTTTCAAAGCACTCTTTATGACTACTAATCCAATCCCAATTAAAGCTGCTTTGGAGCTCTCGGGATGGGATGTAGGTAATCCTAGAAGTCCTTTGTCACCTTTAAACAATGACATGAAAAAGCAACTATCTTTTATCCTGAATTCCCTATAATAGGGATTATATTTAACTTGATAATTAAATTTAAATAAACCTTATTTGATTACAAGCAGGCCTTCATAAATTTCAAAATTATGCAATCAAGTACAAATTCAACTGTAAATAGATCTACTCATGATTCATCTAGATCTAAAAGTAATACTCCAGCTCTACGAGTAATACCTCTTGGAGGATTACATGAAATAGGAAAAAACACTTGCGTTTTTGAATATGGCGATGAATTAATGCTTGTTGATGCTGGCCTAGCTTTCCCATCTGATGGTATGCATGGCGTAAACG
The DNA here is from genome assembly GCF_000015645.1 of Prochlorococcus marinus str. AS9601. Classification (NCBI taxonomy): domain Bacteria; kingdom Bacillati; phylum Cyanobacteriota; class Cyanophyceae; order Synechococcales; family Prochlorococcaceae; genus Prochlorococcus; species Prochlorococcus marinus. The sequence goes on along the minus strand of NC_008816.1, from coordinate 1,595,683 downwards.
TTGTTATGCCTGATACAACTTTTTTAAAAGAAAATCAAAGAAGAATAAAAGGAATGATTGTCACTCACGGTCATGAAGATCACATTGGTGGTATTTCTCATCATCTAAAGCATTTTAATATTCCCATTATTTATGGCCCAAGATTGGCAATGTCAATGCTTAGAGGAAAAATGGAGGAAGCAGGGGTATCTGATAGAACAACTATACAGACAGTAAATCCAAGAGATGTTGTAAAAGTAGGACAACATTTTTCTGTTGAATTTATTCGAAATACCCATTCTATTTGCGATAGTTTTTCTTTAGCAGTTACAACACCTGTTGGCACAATTATTTTTACAGGAGATTTTAAGTTTGACCATATGCCAGTAGATGGAGAGCAATTTGATATTGAAAGAATGGTGCATTATGGAGAGAAGGGAGTTTTATGTATGTTCAGTGATTCGACTAATGCCGAAGTTCCAGGTTTTTGTCCTTCTGAGAAGACTATCTACCCCTCTTTAGAAAAACATATTGCAGAGGCAAAAGAACGAGTTATCCTTACTACTTTTGCTAGTTCTGTGCATAGAGTGACCATGATCTTAGAATTGGCCATGAAACATGGAAGAAAGGTCGGTTTGTTAGGTAGATCGATGATTAATGTTATTGCTAAGGCAAGAGATATTGGTTATATGAAATGCCCAGATGATTTGTTCGTTCCTATCAAGCAAATTAGAGATTTGCCAGATAGGGAGACCTTATTATTGATGACCGGTAGTCAAGGAGAACCCCTAGCAGCATTAAGCAGAATCTCTCGTGGTGAACATCAGCATGTTCGTCTCAAGACTACTGATACTGTAATATTTTCAGCCAGCCCAATTCCTGGTAATACTATTTCTGTTGTTAATACAATAGATAGATTAATGAAACTCGGAGCAAAGGTTGTTTATGGAAAGGGTGAGAATATTCATGTTTCTGGTCATGGTTTTCAAGAAGATCAAAAGTTAATGTTGGCACTCGCAAAACCTAAGTTTTTTGTTCCTGTTCATGGAGAACATAGAATGCTTGTTTGTCATGGGAAGAGTGCACAAACTATGGGGGTTCCAAAAGAAAATATCTTAATTATTGAAAATGGAGATGTAGTTGAGCTAACACCTAATTCTATTCAAAAGGGTGATCCTGTAAAAGCTGGTGTTGAACTACTTGATAACTCACGAAATGGGATAGTAGATGCTCGAGTATTAAAGGAAAGGCAGCAATTAGCTGGGGATGGTGTAGTAACTGTTTTAGCTCCTATTAGTACAGATGGGAAGATGGTTGCGCCTCCCAGAGTTAATTTAAGAGGAGTTGTTACTACTGCAGAGCCAAGAAAAATGTCTATGTGGACAGAACGAGAAATAAGTTGGGTCTTAGAAAATAGATGGAAACAATTATCCAGACAAACTGGGCCGAATAATTTTGAGGTAGATTGGATTGGTGTACAAAGAGAAATTGAAAATGGTTTATCGAGAAGAATGAGAAGAGAATTACAAGTTGAACCACTTATTTTGTGTTTAGTTCAACCTGCTCCAAGTGGAACTCGTGCTTATATTCCAAAGATTACCGAAGAGCAAAATTTCTCCAATAGAAATAGAAATAATAATAATTTCCATAAGAAATCAAACAATAATAATCATCCCAATAGTTCAAATAACCCACAAAATACCCAAAAAAGTCCAAAAGTATCACAGAATCCATCAGCTGAGACTGCTACAGAAGATTCATTTGAAGGTAGAACAAGAAGAAGAAGATCTGCTGTTACATCTTAACTTTTTTCAAAATTTATATAGTTTTTATCCCAAACAATTTTTAAAAACTCTTGCAGATTAATTTGACCTTTATTTTTTTCATAAATTGAAGTTGCTAATTTTGTCAGATTTTTAGAACTACATTGCTTTGGAGATATTTCTTTTAAAAATCTATTTAAAATTGTGCATCTCGCTTCAATACACATACCATTTAGGAGATTCCTATCGATACCTTTAATATCTTTACAATAAAAATACGCAAGTTCACTTAGATCATTACGTTCATTATTGTATTTGCTCATTTTTTGGGAAAAATTATTTATCCTTTCAGAACAACCAGGATAGATGACTTCCAAGATAGGAATAATTTTTTTCCTTACTAAATTTCTTTTTAATTTAAGATCTGAATTTGTAGGATCTTCCCAGACAGGAATCTTCATTTCATTGCAAAATTGTTTTGTATCTTCCCTACTGAAAATTAATATTGGTCTTATTAAATAAATTTGATTTTCTATTAATCTTTTACTCTCAATATTACTCAGACCTGCAAAATTGCTTCCTCTAGATAAATTGAGAATAAATGTTTCTGCATTATCACTACTCGTGTGACCAGTCAGCAAATAAATATTATGTTTTTCCTGGTTTGTACTTAATAAAGTTTTGGCTCTTTCACATAATTTTTTATATCTCCATTCTCGTGCTTTTTCTTCTGAAGAAATATCTTCTTTATTTGCTTGATCAAAAGAGAATGAAATATTTTTATCTTCGCAATAATCTTTTAATTCAAGAGCATATAGTGATGATTTTTCGTGCCACTGATGATCACCATGCCAAACACTAATAGACCAATTATGTAGTTTTTTTAGGTCATTAATTAGGGTTAATAAGGCCATTGAGTCTTGACCCCCTGAAACACTTATTAAAATATTGGATCCTTTGGGAATTAATATTTTTTTGGCAAGAATCTCCTTATGAAGCTGATGATGCCATGATGACCAATTTTTCTGACTTAATTTTTTATCAGTCATTTTGTGTTGCTCAGATAATATTTTTTAAAAAATGCACTGTTTTACTAAAACAATGTCACAATCGGGTAATAAATTCATTAAGTCAATGAGTCTGATTAATCTTTTGCCACAAAAAATCAACGAAGAGTTAAGAAGCAAATCCTTACTCAAAGTTATTTCAGGATTGAATAATTTCGATGTTCAGTCTGTGAAAATAATTGTTGAGGCTGCTTCATTAGGAGGTGCAGATCTTGTCGATATTGCTTGTAAACCTGAACTCGTTGATTTAGCACTTAAGAATTCAACACTACCAGTTTGTGTTAGTTCAGTAGTGCCTCGCTCTTTTCAAGATTGTGTAAAAGCAGGAGCATCATTAATTGAGATAGGAAATTACGATACTTTTTATGAAAAAGGCATTAATTTTTCAGATAAAAAAGTTTTAAACATTACAAAAGAGACGAGGGATTTATTGCCTAATTTTCCTTTATCAGTAACTGTTCCTCATACTATGCCTATTGATAAACAAGTTGATCTTGCTGTAAAGCTAGTGGAAGAAGGCGTTGACATTATTCAAACAGAAGGTGGCACCAGTTCTACTCCTTACTCTCCAGGAATTCAAGGTTTTTTTGAAAAATCAGTACCAACTCTTGCATCTACCTATGCTATTCATCAAGAATTTAAGAAACAATCTCTGAATATACCAATCATGAGTGCCTCTGGATTAAGCCAAGTAACTTGTCCACTAGCAATATCCTCTGGAGCCTCAGCAGTTGGCGTTGGATCTGTAGTTAATAAATTAGATGATTTAATATCAATGATTGCGGTTGTTAGGGCCTTAAAAGAATCTTTGAAAAATTCAATCATTGGAGAAAAAATTTCTTAGTATAGCAATATCCTTTAGCTACTAGCTTGATGAACAACTATAAGCTTCAAGCTCCTTACGAACCAAATGGAGATCAACCAGAAGCTATTAAAAAATTAGTTAAAGGCGTAAATAATGGTAAACAGTTTCAGACTCTTTTAGGAGCTACTGGAACTGGAAAAACATTTACCATTGCCAATGTAATTCAACAAACAGGAAGGCCAGCACTTGTTTTAGCCCATAACAAAACGTTGGCTGCACAACTATGTAATGAATTAAGGGAATTTTTCCCAAAAAATGCTGTTGAGTACTTCATTTCTTACTACGATTATTATCAACCTGAAGCTTATGTACCTGTAAGTGATACTTACATAGCCAAAACTGCTTCAATCAATGAAGAAATAGATATGCTTAGGCATTCTGCAACACGCTCATTATTTGAAAGAAAAGATGTAATTGTTGTAGCCTCAATAAGTTGTATTTATGGTCTTGGTATACCGAGTGAGTATTTAAAAGCTGCAGTTAAATTTGAAGTGGGAAAATCAATAAATCTACGTTCTTCTTTGAGGTCTCTGGTTGAAAATCAATATACTAGAAATGATATTGAAATTACTAGAGGTAGATTCAGAATTAAAGGTGATGTTTTAGAAATCGGTCCAGCTTATGAAGATAGATTAATAAGAATTGAGTTATTTGGTGATGAAGTCGAGGCTATTAGATATGTTGACCCTACTACAGGAGAAATACTTGAAAGCTTGGAACAAGTTAGCGTTTACCCAGCGAAGCATTTTGTAACTCCAAAAGAAAGACTTGAGAGTGCAATAAGTGCAATTAGAAGTGAATTAAAAACTCAACTAGATAAATTTACATACGAAGGAAAATTATTAGAGGCTCAACGTCTAGAACAACGTACAAAATATGATTTAGAAATGCTTAAAGAGGTTGGTTATTGTAATGGAGTTGAGAATTATGCTCGTCATTTATCAGGTAGGGAGGAAGGTTCACCGCCAGAATGTTTAATAGATTACTTTCCCAAAGATTGGTTGTTGGTAGTTGATGAGAGTCATGTAACATGTCCTCAACTTCATGCGATGTACAACGGTGATCAATCTAGAAAAAAAGTTTTAATAGATCATGGTTTTAGATTGCCAAGTGCTGCAGATAATAGACCTTTAAAATGTGAAGAGTTTTGGGAAAAATCAAAACAGACATTATTTATAAGTGCAACCCCCGGTCAATGGGAATTAGATCAATGTGATGGTGAATTTATTGAGCAAGTTATAAGACCAACTGGGGTATTAGACCCGGTAATTGATGTAAGACCTAGTGAAGGCCAAATAGAAGATCTGTTATCTGAAATAAGAATTCGAGCTGAAAAGAATCAAAGAGTGCTTGTGACAACACTTACTAAGAGAATGGCTGAAGATCTAACTGATTTTTTATCTGAAAATAAAGTAAGAGTTAGATATTTGCATTCCGAAATCCATTCAATTGAAAGAATTGAAATTATTCAAGACCTCAGAATGGGCGAATATGATGTTTTGGTAGGAGTTAATTTATTAAGAGAGGGACTAGATCTTCCAGAAGTATCCTTAGTCGCCATTTTAGATGCTGATAAAGAAGGTTTTCTGAGGGCAGAAAGGTCATTGATTCAAACAATAGGAAGAGCTGCCAGACATGTTGAAGGTGTTGCCTTGCTTTATGCGGATAACTTCACAGATTCAATGAAAAGAGCAATATCTGAAACTGATAGAAGAAGAACTATTCAAAAAAAATATAACCAAGTCAATGGTATTACTCCAAAACCTGCAGGCAAAAAAATAGAAAATTCAATATTATCTTTTCTAGAACTTTCCAGAAAACTTGATGCTGGTGGTTTATCTAAAGATTTAATAAATATAGTTAATAACAAAACTGACGCAATTCTCAGTTCCAGTGATAATCAATGTTTGCTCGAAGAATTGCCTGACTTAATAGAAAAGTTAGAAATTAAAATGAAAGACGCTGCAAAAGAGTTAAATTTTGAAGAAGCAGCAAATTTGAGGGATAGAATCAAAAAATTAAGGCAAAAATTGGCAAGAAATAATTAAAAAGAACTTATTTTTCTAATTCGAAATGATTATGAATCGCATTAACTGCTTTGTCACAATCTTTTTCTAAGACAATACATGAAGTCCTAATTTCACTAGTGGCAATCATTTCAATATTGATATTTTGGTCAGCCAATGCTCTAAATATTTTTCCAGCGGTTCCAACCTTAAATGCCATTCCCGCTCCTACAGTACTTACTTTTGCTATAGCAGGGCCATCTTCAACGTATGATCCGGGTAATTTTTTTGTTAAGGCCTCAAAAACTAAGTTAGCTTTATCTCTATCTTGTTTATTCATTGTAAGACTAATATCCTTAGTTTTTAAAGTGGAAATTCTTTCAGACTGAACAATAGTATCGATAAGTAAATTATTTTCAGCTAATGCTAAACATATCGATGCTGCTACACCTGGACGATCAGGCAGTTTTCGAAAGCTTACCTGAACTTGGTTTCTATCTAATGCAATTCCTCTTACTTCAGGTTGATCTTGTTTTTCATTGATTGGATTAACAAATATTTGTGTTTCTGATAACTTAAATTTCTCAGCAACAAATCTAATAGCTTTTGGTATATTATTAACTTCAATTACACAGCTGACTTTAATTTCACTAGTAGCTATTAACCTAACGTTTATATTCGCTTGAGATAAAGTGTCAAATAAATCAGCTGAAACACTAGGTCTGCCCATAATGCCTGCTCCTTGAATACTTAATTTTGTCATGTTGGTTTTTAAGTTAAATTCTCCCCCTAATTGACTAGTTATAAGTTCACATTGTTCTGCAGTTTTTTGTACTTCTAATTCACCAACAGTAAATGTAATATCGTTTTTATTTCCATCATTTGTCGCTTGTATTATTAAATCTACGTTAATACTTGCTTCTGAAAGTTTTTCAAATATTTGCGCAGCAATCCCAGGCCTATCAGGTATATTTGAGAGACTGAATACTGCTTGGTTTTCTAATACTTCAAGACTATTGACTGTTTTTGTTAATTCTAAGCTTCCTCTTTTTAGTGGGAGAGGTTGGATTTGACTTTCTAGGAGAGTCCCACTGGAGTCACTTTGGCTTGATTTGACACACAATTTAATTCCATAATTGCGAGCAATTTCTACTGCTCTTGGATGGAGAACTGAAGCACCGACGCTTGCAAGTTCAAGCATTTCCTCACAGCTAATTTCATCTAAGAGTTTTGCATTAGGAACAATCCGTGGATCAGTAGTAAGAACCCCTGGAACGTCTGTATAAATTTCGCAAGTCTCAGCTCCTAAAGCTGTTGATAAAGCTACCGCGGAAGTATCTGAACCACCTCTACCCAAAGTTGTAATTTCCATTGAACCCGTATGGCTTAATGTTGTTCCTTGAAATCCAGCCACTACAACTACAAAACCCTGATTTAAATAATTTTGGATCCTTTCTGTTTTAATATCCAGAATTCTCGCTTTCCCATGAATTGATTCAGTAATAATTCCAACCTGGCTACCAGTCATTGAAATTGCAGGTATTCCGCATTCGTTTAATGCCATTGATAGAAGAGCTATGGTTACTTGCTCTCCAGTTGAGAGAAGCATATCCAATTCTCTTCGATTAGGATTTTTACTAATTGATTCCGCTAAACAATTTAAATCATCTGTAGTTTGCCCCATCGCAGAGACAACTACGACAATTTCATTACCTGCTTCTTTACTTTGACAAATGCTACTTGCAATATTTTTAATTTTTTTTATATCACCGATAGAAGTACCGCCAAATTTTTTTACTAGTAAAGCCATATTTAAATGATAATGTAAATTCTTAAACTTATAATTTGGTTAACTTAAATTAATTAATTTCTCTGTAAAAACATTTATAGGATTATTACCTTGTTTTAGTAATGATTCAATATCTAGTAAGTTACTCATTAAATTAATTAAATATTCTTGAGATACATTTTTGACTTTTCTTCGAATAAAAAAAATTCGTTTTGGATTAGAAATGCCTGCAAGATTACAAATCTTTTCTGCATTATCGTTACCTGAATTAACTGCTAGTTTTATAATGGTATGAATTCTTATTTGACTAATTAAACCAGCATTTAGTTTTAAAGCAGGTTCTCCTTTTTGTAAAGAATAATTTATTTCAATGAGGCTTTCATTAATATTTTTTTGTAAGAGAAGATCAATGATTTTGAAAATATTGGATTGATGATCACTAAATATTTTTTTTACATCAATACTTTTAAGAAAAAGTTGTGAATTCGAATCACCTGATAATGCAGAGAGGTATGTTTTAGCTTTGGCTAATTCATTTATTAGTTTAAAGCTGTCATTACCAACTGAATCAATTATCAATTCAGCTGCATTTTTATCAATTTTGATATTCATTTCATTTGCGGCATCTTCTAAAAATCTTTTTTGGCCCTCATAGTCCCAGATTTCTGGTAAAGAAAATGATTTTTCTTTGGCTAAATTATCTTTGATAAGTTTTTGTAAAAATTTAGTACTCTTTAGTCTTGAGTCTGGTTTTTTTGTATTTTGCAAAATGAAATAAGTATTTTGAGGTATATTGTCATGAATTTTTTCAAATTTAGTTCTTAGATCCTCATTTTTGGCAGTAAAAATGGGATTATTTTTCAATGTAACTATTCGGTATCCATCTCCAAAAGGAGGTGTAAGAACTTCATCAAAAGCTTTATTGACTTGCTTATCATCATCTCCATTTAAATTAGTTACGTTTATTTCTTTCCATTCTTTGGATACTTCCTTATCAATTAATTTTTGAATAAATGTATTTTGAGCATTTAGATCATTACCCCATAATATTTGTATTGGCATAATAGCTCAATAAAAACCATATATTAACTATGATTACTTCTAACACAAATTAAATTTAATGGTAATAGATCATCCAATTTTTTTGGAAAGCATCAAATTCATAAGATCTCGTTTAGTAGCTAATGAACTAAATTATTTGGAAAAAAAAGTATTAGAGAGATTAGTCCATACTTCAGGAGATTTTACGGTTCAAAATCTTGTAAATTTTAGTGAAGGTGCTTGTGAAACGGGTCTTCAAGCACTTAAAAATGGTGCTCCGATTTTAACTGATACCGATATGGCAGCAGCAGCAATAAAAACCATGGCAGAAAATACAACTAGGAATAAAGTATTCACCGCTAGAATGTGGTTTGAAAAAAATAATCATACAAACTTAACTAAAACTGCATATGGCTTAAGTGAAGGTTGGAAGGAGTTATCCGCTATAAATCCTGGAAGCAAATCTCCTATTGTAGTTATTGGCAGTTCGCCTACAGCGTTAACTTATTTAATTGATATTTTAGAAAATGCAAAAGATTTACCTAGTTTAATTATCGGAATGCCTGTTGGATTTATTGGAGTAGAGAATAGCAAAAATAAACTGATTTCCACCGATCTTCCTAGAATTGTTTTGAATTCAACTAGAGGAGGTGCTGCCATGGCAGCTGCTGCTGTTAACGCCTTATTAAGGGAAACTATTTAAAGAGTATTTATTTTATAAAAATGTCAAAAATCTACTTTATATCATAATTTAATTTGTTATTTTCTTCTAAAGAATTTAAAACTGATTTTGCTTTTTCTATAACTTCTTTTGGGACTCCTGCTAATTTAGCTGCTTCTATGCCATAGCTTTTGTTTGAGCCCCCTTTAACAATCCTGTGGCTAAAAATTAGCTGATCGTTATTTTGTTCTACTAAAACTTGAAAATTTTGTATATTCTTATTTGTATTTTTTAAATAATTAAGCTCATGATAGTGCGTAGCAAAAATAGTATTACATTGAATTTTTTTTGCAAGATATTCACTTACTGACCAAGCTATTGAGAGTCCATCAAAAGTAGATGTCCCTCTGCCAATCTCATCAAGTAAAACTAGTGAGCTAGAAGTTGCCTGATTTAGAATTGATGCAGTTTCAGACATTTCTACCATAAATGTTGATTGTCCAGATGATTGATCATCAACTGCCCCAATTCTTGTGAAAATCCTATCTGCAATCTTGATTTCAGCATTATTAGCAGGAACAAAGCTACCAATTTGCGTGAGAATTTGTATTAAACCAAGTTGTCTTATAAAGCAACTTTTTCCGCTTGCATTGGGACCGGTTAATATAATTAATTTTTGATTATCCTCAAAAGAGATATCGTTTGCTACAAACTTTTTATCACTTAACAATTGCTCTACAATTGGATTTCTTCCTGCGATAATTTTTGTACTATTTTTTGTCATTGAATCATTTATTGGTATTAATGAAGGTTTTATAAAATTGTTTTCTACTGAAGTAATTGATAAACCAAGTAGTGCATCAAGAGATGCTATGGATTTTGCGATTGATCTTATTTGTTTTGTTTTTTCAGCAACTATATTTCTTAATTCGCAGAAAATTTCATATTCTTTTGATGAAGCTCTACTTTTTATTTGGAAAATCTTATTTTCTTTATTTTTAATTTCAGAAGTGATATACCTTTCTTCATTAGTAAGTGTTTGCCTTTTGATCCAATGTTGTGGAGCTAAATTAACTTTTGACTTATTAATAGAAATGTAATAACCAAAATTTTTATGAAATTGAATTTTTAGGTTTGAAATTTTGCTAATTTTTCTTTCCTTTGATTCCTCTTTATTTAGCCACTCAGAGTAATCATCCATTAAATTTCGTAAACCATCTAATATATTGTCAACACCATCGTGGATCATGCCTCCTTCACTAATATTTAGAGGAGGATTTTCTACTAATTTAAAACTTATAGTATCAGCTAATTCTAAGAGTCCTTCATCAATATTTTTTAATTGATCAGTCCAATCTGGGAGATCATATTTAAATAATTCAATTATGGATTTTAGTCTAGGCAATTTTTTTAAACCTTCTGCTATTGCAATTAAGTCTCTGGGACTTGCATGACCTGCACAAGCTCTACCTGCAAGTCTTTCTAAATCCCCCATTGCTCTAAGTAAATTTTGGGTATCTATACGTAATTTTTTAGATTCTAGAAAGTTTGTAATTATATTTTGCCTTTTATAAATTTCATTAACGTTTAATAGTGGTGAATCTATCCACCTTCTTAAACACCTTGCGCCCATGCAGGTATAAGTCCTATCAATACTCCATAGTAGCGAACCTACATAATTGTTTTCTCGTTGCGTATTTTTGATTTCTAAGTTTTTTTGAGTTTGATAATCAATAATTAATTTGTTGTGACCATATTGGATTTGTGGAAAGTCTAATGAAATTTTTAAAGAAGAATCTTTATCTAAATTTGAAGGATTAATTTTTTCTAAATAATTTAATAAACCTCCAAGTGATCTAGTGGCATTGTTTAAATTTTTAAGTCCTATTCCCTCTAGGTTTGCAATTTGGAAATAATTTTTTATTAGATAATTTGCTTCATTAATTCCAAAATTAGTCTCTTGAGAAACAGTATATGTAATTTGACTATTTCCTTTAATTAATAAATCTCTTGCTGTATTGCTTCCTACAATGATTTCTGAAGAATCTAATTTAATAATTTCATCAAATAGTTTTGACAGAGATTGGCCTTCTAAAGTTATTAATTCTCCTGTGCTTACATCAGCTTTTGATATGCCCCATTCATAAGATTCATCTGAGTTTTCTTCTGATAAGTAAATAGCACTAATCCAATTATTTTTCTTTGCTATCAACATCCCCTCTTCAATTACAGTTCCAGGAGTAATTATTCTTGTTATTCCTCTTTTAATTGGAGTCCCATAATTTCCAGAACTTTTTTCTAATTGATCGCATATAACCACAGAATAATTTTTTTTAATTAAATCAGCACAGTATCTCTCCATTGCATGATGGGGAACCCCTGCCATAGGGATCTTACCAATCTCTTTGCCAGCATCTTTACTGGTAAGCGTTATTTCCAAAAGGTTAGATATTAATACAGCGTCCTCAAAAAAACATTCAAAAAAGTCTCCTAATCTATAAAGTAATAACCTATCTTTATTTTCTTCTTTTAGAGTTACATAATGCTTCATTACAGGAGTTAATTTCAGTTTTGAAACTGTTTTATAGCTATAAGATTCTTCATTGATGCAAACATTTTTGTTATTTGAAATTAAATCAGTCTTGAATTTATTTATTAAATTAGTTGAATTTTTTCTTTGTCTGGGTCTTTTTTGCGATTCTTTTTTTAAATCTTCCAAAGATAAATTTTCTGGAATTTTTGTTATTTTTTTTTGTTCATTAATATCATTACCAATCGCAAATAAATTCTTTTGAATTATCGTGTCTTCTTGCATACTTTTTTAATTCCTAAATAGATATTAGGTAGAATTTTTTTTTTTGCATTTAAAGTGGCTAAAGTATGTAAATTTTCTCTAAAAATTATCATTTTCATGAGATTATAGTATTTATAATATTTGAAACCTTAAGACTGAATTATGCAGGCTGTTAACTTTTTTTTCGTAAATGCTCTACTATTTGCTTCTTTAATTGCGGTAGTTGGAGTACCCGTTTTATATGTAACTCAACCTTCTACTGAGGAAGGACAGAGAGAAAGTAGGAGAAAAATTTATTCTATTGCTGCTGTTTGGGTTGTTTTGGTTTTTGTTACAGGGATAGTTTCTTCATTAGTTTGAACTTAATACCTTTTCGTGAGAGTCTATTAATATATCTAAGTAAAATTTAATGGCTATTTTTGAGGGTTCTTTTACTACGGCCTCTACTTTAAAAGTTGGGATTGTAATAGCAAGATTTAACGATTTAATTACAAATAAAATTCTATCTGGTTGTCTTGATTGTTTAAAAAGACATGGTTTAGATACTTCTGAATTAAGCAATCAAGTAGATATAGTTTGGGTTCCAGGTTCATTTGAATTACCAATCGCAGCTAAAACCCTCATGAAAAAAAAGAGTTATGACGTTGTAATTGCTCTTGGGGCTGTGATCCGTGGTGAAACTTCCCACTATGATGTAGTTATATCTGAGGCGAGCAAAGGTATTTCGCAAGTTTCAAATGAAAATAATGTTCCAATTATTTTTGGAGTTTTAACTACTGATACTATGCAGCAGGCTTTAGAAAGAGCAGGGATTAAGAATAATCTTGGTTGGAATTATGCTTTACAAGCAATTGAGATGGGATCTTTAATTAAAAATTTAAATTAATTGAAAAAAATTTAATTATTTTTATCATTGATCCCTTCTTTGAGATAAAATAAAAAAGTTATGCGGATGTAGCTCAGTGGTAGAGCATCTCCTTGCCAAGGAGAATGTCGAGAGTTCGAATCTCTTCATCCGCTTTTAATGTTTGTATCTTTTAAAATACTTTAAAAGATAATTGCGTAATGAAAAGAGTAATTTCTATTGAAGATTTAAAGGGATTATTTACTAAATCTTATGGAACAGATGCACCTACAAAACAAAAGTGGGCTGAATTTTATAATGAGAATGTTATTTTTACAGATCCAACTCAGGAAACAGAGGGCTTAGATTCTTATGTCAAAGCTCAAGAAAAGCTAGTTAAAAGATGTGATGATGTTTTTTTAGAAACTCATGCAATTTCCATAACTGGGGATTGTGGATTTGTTGAATGGACAATGGGTTTAAAAATTATGGGTAAAGAATTTATTTATCCTGGAACTACTCGTTTATTATTTGGCGAAAATGGATTAATAAAAGAGCACAGAGATTACTTTGATTTTTGTGGTCCAACTTTTGGACCAGTACCTATTTTAGGACCTTTTATAAGATGGCTTTATAGTAAATTTGTATCTTGATTTTGTTTTTATGAAAAACAGAGTTCTTTATATTTCTCGAATTAATAAATTTTGAGATATGACTTCTTTAAAATCAAATTGAGAATAAAATAATTTTTTATTTGTTGTCATTAAATATAATTTTTTTGTATTTTTAATTTTTTTAGAAGATAAAAGATTTTTTACAATTAATGTGCCAAAACCTTTGCCTTGGTGATTTTGATCTATAACAATATCCCAAAGCACTCCGCGATAAATCCCATCAGTTAAAGCTCTACCAAAACCAACTATTTCTTTACCAACCCAAAGACTTATTACGACATCACTGTTAGCAAGACATTTTTTTAGATCATTAATTGTTCTATCTTTTGCCCAGAAAGCATTGTTATCTAGTAATTTTTGTAGCTTAATTAGTCCGTTTGTTGGTTTAAGATTAGGACCTAATCCAAAAATCCTTAATCCTAAAGCTCCTTTAGTATGGTTGATTAGAGATATTTCTTTCATTTATTAAAAAGATTTTTGAAAAGTGATGTCAGCTAGGTTATTTTTGTGACTTCAATCTAAACACCTTAATCGATCATTATCTATTAAATAAAGAGATAATAGCTTTCTTCATTCTGTTGTAACGCACTCATTTATAATGTTTGTAATAAGATGAATTTTTTAAGGACTTTGACTTATGCTAAAACTTTTGTTGGGAGATCCGAATACACGAAAGTTAAAGCGCTATCAACCAATAGTGGAAGAGATAAATTTTTTAGAAGAAGAAATTTCTCAATTGACTGATGATGAGCTTAGAAAAGAAACTCAAAATCTTAAATCAAATATTTCAGCAGAATTAGATTTTAAAAAGCAAAAAGAACTCCTAGAAGAATTTCTTCCTAAAGCCTTTGCAATTGTAAGAGAAGCAAGTAAACGTGTTCTTGATATGAGACATTTTGATGTTCAGTTAATAGGCGGGATGGTTTTGAATGAGTGTCAAATTGCAGAGATGAAGACTGGAGAAGGAAAAACTCTTGTTGCAACATTACCTTGTTATTTAAATGCTCTTACGGGAAAAGGTGTTCATGTTGTTACTGTAAATGATTATTTAGCTAGAAGGGATGCAGAGTGGATGGGGCAAGTGCATCGTTTTTTAGGTTTATCCGTTGGTTTGATTCAGCAAGATATGAATCCAGTTGAGAGAAAGAAAAATTATGATTGTGATATAACTTATGCCACAAATTCAGAATTAGGATTTGATTATTTGAGAGATAATATGGCTACCGATATTAGTGAGGTAGTTCAAAGAAAATTTAATTACTGCGTAATTGATGAGGTTGATTCAATATTAATTGATGAAGCAAGAACGCCTTTAATCATTTCTGGCCAAGTTGAAAGACCACAAGAAAAATATCAAAAAGCTGCAGAATTATCTCTGGCATTAATCAAAGCAAAAGAATTAAGTAAAGATGGTATTGATCCAGAAGGGGATTATGAAGTTGATGAAAAACAGAGAAGTTGTATATTAACTGATCAGGGTTTTGCAAAATGTGAAGAGTATTTGGGAGTGAATGATTTATATAATCCTCAAGATCCCTGGGCGCATTATATAACTAACGCTTTAAAAGCTAAGGAATTATTTATTAAAGATGTAAATTATATTATTAAGAACGAAGAGGCTGTAATAGTTGACGAATTTACTGGTAGGGTCATGCCAGGAAGGCGTTGGAGCGATGGACAACACCAGGCGATAGAAGCAAAAGAGAGTCTTAAAATTCAACCTGAGACTCAGACATTGGCATCTATAACTTATCAGAATTTTTTCCTTTTATATCCAGGTTTAGCAGGAATGACGGGAACCGCAAAAACTGAAGAGGTTGAATTTGAAAAAACTTATAAATTAGAATCAACAGTTATACCGACAAATCAAATAAGAAAGAGACAAGATTGGTCTGATCAAGTATTTAAGACAGAGATTGGTAAATGGAAAGCCGTTGCTAAAGAAACTGCAAAAATTCATAGAGATGGTAGACCTGTTTTAGTAGGTACAACAAGTGTTGAAAAAAGTGAATTATTAAGTTCACTTTTATCTGCCGAAAAAATCCCACATAATTTGTTAAATGCTAAGCCAGAGAACGTTGAACGTGAGGCAGAAATTGTTGCTCAGGCAGGAAGAGCAGGTGCTGTCACCATTGCGACTAATATGGCTGGAAGGGGAACAGATATAATTCTTGGCGGTAATAGTGACTATATGGCAAGGCTTAAATTAAAAGAAATTTTAATTCCTTTGTTAGTTAAGCCTGATAATGAGCACAAGCCACCAATACCTAAACAAAGAAATTCAAAATCTAAGGGTGGTTTTTCTAGAAAAGCAGGTTCAAATTTGAAAAAGAAAATTTCAAATTCTTCAACAAATCTTTTCCCTTGCAAACTAGATGAAGTAATTGAAAAGAAACTCTCTCTTTTATCTGATGAACTTGTTAAAAATTGGGGAGATAAACAACTTTCTGTCTTGGAGCTTGATGACAGGATAGCTACAGCTGCAGAAAAAGCACCAACTGATGATAAGTTGATAAGGCTTTTGAGAGAATCTTTGTCTGATGTAAAAAATGAATATGAAAAAGTTTTGATTCATGAAGAAGAAAAAGTAAGAGAAGCTGGCGGTTTACATGTTATTGGTACTGAGAGACATGAATCAAGAAGAGTGGATAATCAACTTAGAGGAAGAGCAGGAAGACAAGGTGATCTTGGAAGTACAAGATTCTTTTTATCTTTAGATGATAATTTATTAAGGATTTTTGGAGGTGATAGAGTAGCAAATTTAATGAATGCTTTTAGGGTAGATGAAGACATGCCTATTGAGTCAGGAATGCTTACAAGGTCTTTAGAAAGTGCTCAAAAGAAAGTTGAAACTTACTATTACGATATTAGAAAACAAGTTTTTGAATACGACGAGGTAATGAATAATCAAAGAAAAGCAGTTTATGGTGAAAGACTCAGAGTATTGAAAGGCATTGATTTAAAGAGACAAGTAATAGGATACGGAGAAAGGACAATGATTGAAATTGTAGATGCTTATATTAATCCTGATCTTCCACCTGAAGAATGGAATATTGAGCAATTAATTTCTAAAGTCAAAGAATTTATATATTTATTAGATGATCTTAAAGTTGAAGATATTAATTTACTTTCAATAGAGGAATTAAAAAACTATCTTCAAGAGCAGTTGCGAATAGCTTATGATTTAAAAGAGTCACAAATAGACAAGATTCGTCCAGGATTAATGCGAGAAGCTGAAAGGTTTTTTATTTTGCAGCAAATAGATAATTTATGGCGAGAACATCTCCAATCAATGGATTCCTTGAGGGAATCAGTAGGATTGAGGGGTTATGGTCAAAAAGATCCTTTAATAGAATATAAAAATGAAGGGTATGATATGTTTCTAGAAATGATGACAAATATGAGGAGAAACGTTATTTATTCAATGTTTATGTTTCAACCAAAAACTGACAAGAATGATAAAAATTAAATCAATATTTAATCATCTCCAAGATATTCAAAAATTTCTTTGTCTTTAAGATTTTGAGAATCACCGAGTTTAGAAATATCAATAGATTCCGAGCTAGCTATACATTGTAGAGTTCTTTGTAATTTAAGTATTTCATTTTCGAGAGAGTCTATTCTATCCATTAAATTTTTTATAACATTAGCTTCTGCATCTGGTAAGGCAGAGTGAGCTAATGGATTGACTTTGACACCACTTTGATGCACTACCCTGCCAGGCACTCCAACCACAGTACTGTTCCCATCTACATTTCTAACAACTACTGAGCCAGCGCCAATACGGGTATTAGGTCCTACCGTAATAGATCCAAGTACTTTTGCGCCTGCTCCAACTACGACATTTTCCATCAATGTTGGGTGTCTTTTGCCATGGCTTTTACCAGTACCTCCTAATGTCACTCCCTGATATAGCAAACAATTATTTCCTATCTCAGCTGTTTCGCCAATTACAACGCCCATTCCATGGTCTATGAAAACTCTTTTACCAATTTTTGCCCCTGGATGGATTTCAATGCCTGTCGCTAGCCTATTAAGATGACTGAGTATGCGGGGAATTAAAGGAATCTTTAATTGCCATAACTTATGCGTAAACCTATGTATAACTATGGATTGGAAACCAGGGTAGCAAAGAAATATTTCTATTATTCCTCTAGCTGCAGGATCTCTCTCTCTGATAATTTCTATATCTGATTTAAAAGTTCTTAGCATCTTGGTCTAATTAATAACACCTATTTCTTTTTTTAATTGATTTATTGTTTCGATACTTAGATAATTTTTGGCACATGTTATTTGGGGTAATCTCATCAACTGAGAACGATTTTTTAATAATGTGTTTTCTACAACTGTTAAACTAGGTCCATCACAAACTATATGGTTCGAAGCCTTTAAAAGTGAGAGTAATCTACTGTTATTGTCTGAGACTGTCGTCATAAGGATTAATTCACTACCTCGCATGCTGTGTATAATAACCTCTGCTGCTCTCAATAAACCAGGGCTTATGCTAACAATACCTACACAACTTCCAGCATTTAATTCCTTGATAATTTTTAATTCTTTTTGAAAGTCGCTTAAGTCAACTGCAATAGCGCGCACTCCATGTTGCTTAGCAACTTTTTCTAGAGGCTGCAAAAAATATCTGCTAGTGACAATAGTACCATTATTTGAATTGTTCAAGACTTTTTCTAATTCTTCCATTGGAACAACCTCTACTGGGACATTAATTTTTGAAGAAAGGTCTTCTGCTATTAACATAGAAGCCCCAATATCCTCTCGAGGAGTGCTGACTATGATTCTTGATCCGCACTTAATACGCCAATCAATTTCATTGGTCAATATATCTCTCGTTTCTTGTAAAGTGCATCCAAGATTTATCAAGTTGTCAATTACTTTTTTTGCTTCTTGATCTGGAGGTTTACTTATTTTATTTTTTGAGTAAAGTGATTTTTTAAATTCTCTTTTAGTAATATTATCTCTTACATAAATTCCTGATCCAGCTATTGCTTCAACGACCCCATCTATTTCTAGTTGTCTGTATACTTTGCTAATAGTATTTCGATGGAGTCCAGTCTGCATTGCGAGTTGCCTTGTACTCGGAAGTCTGTGACCCGGAGGGTAATGTCTTGCTGCAATTGCAAAGCAAATTTGATTATATAGTTGCGTAGATGCTGGAATATCACTTTCTTGTTGAATATGGAATCTCACTTTCTAAAAACCCTAACTAATTCATTTTTGACCATATTGACACTTTAACATTCGTCATATTTTTTGATAGCAACTTTTCAACCATCATCTTTTTTAATAAGAGGAGTTTTTCGAGGGCTTAAAAACATAATCATGTTTCTCCCTTCTCTTTTTGGTTTTTGTTGAACTTCTGATTGTTCTTCTAAATCATTAGCCATTTTCAAAAGAAGTGTTTCAGCTAAATTTGAGTGTTGAATTTCTCTACCCCTAAATATTACAGTGCATTTTACTTTGTCTCCTGATTTTAAAAATTTAGTAGCTTGACCTATGCGGACATCATAATCATGCTTGTCAATTTTGTACCTCATTTTTACTTCTTTAACTTCTGTTTGATGGGATTTTTTCCTTGCTTCTTTAGCTTTCTTTTCTTGTTCAAATTTATATTTTCCGTAATCCATTATTCTGCAAACAGGAGGATTTGCTTTTTCGCTCACCAAAACTAAATCAAGTTCTCTTTGAGAGGCTATTTCTAATGCTTTTAATCTATCTATGACACCTAATTGTTTCCCATCTGAATCAACAACTCTCAATTGAGGGTATTTTATTCTTTCATTTATATTTGGTAGCTCTCTTACTGGAGCTCGGCGGTCAAAACGTGGGCGTGGTGGCATTCAGTTAATTTAATAATTTGAGTGGATGATGAAAAAATCTATTTTTATAAAGTTAGCTTAAAAAAGACTCTATCTTAATTATTGCATCTTTTAGAAGGTTTTTGTTATCAAGCCAAAGAGGATTATTTTTATTACGAAACCAAGTTTTTTGTCTTTTTGCATATTGGATAGTTTTTGTCGTAGTTAACTCAATTGCTTTGTCAATGGTTGAATGGTTTTTTAAAACATCCTTAGCTTCTCGATATCCAATGGTTTCTAATATTGGCAAATCAAATCCGTATTTAGAGATGAGGTAGTTTGTCTCTTCAATAATTCCCGCTGAAAACATATTTTTTGTCCTTTGTAATATTCTTTCTTTTAAATTATCTCTATCTAATCCAAGCTCTAGTATTCTCCAGTCAGGCGCCCTTTGCACTTTCAAAGTTGACAAAGGTTTTCCTGTGACGTAAAAGACTTCTAAAGCTCTTATTGTTCTAATATGGTCAGCAAAATTAATTTTTTTTGTTGATAATGGATCACAATTTTTTAATAAGTCCCAACATTTTTTCTGACCAAGTTCTTCCAATTGTTTTCTCAAATCATTTTGAGGTGGGACGTCTGGTACAAAAAAACCTTTTGTTATCGAGTTCATATACAACCCACTACCTCCAACAAGAAAAGGTAGATTATTTTGTTTAATTTCACTTTTTATTGATTTTTGAGCAATTCCTTGAAATTGTTTAACATTAATTGGATGGATTGGCTCCTCAATATCTATTAAAAAATGCTTGATTTTTTTTTGTTGGTTTTTAGATGGCTTGGCTGTTCCAATATCCATGGACTTATAAATTTGCCTTGAATCGATATTATGTATATGAGTTTTAAAATATTCTGCAATTTCAATAGCTAATTCTGTTTTGCCACTTGCAGTAGGCCCAATCAAAATTATGACATTAGGAAGGTCTCTAGACATATGAATTTATGAAGAAAAAAAAATTAGCTATATAATTAAAGAGATTAAACTTTTCATTGACTTCGAGCCTTTATCTGATTGCGGTGGTAAGTTTAAATAAAGATCTTTTAAAAATAACATTTTAAAAGTTGAATATTTTTTTATATTAAATGAGTGAGGACAAAAGATCTAATAAAATCTCAAATGATTATGGCGCGGATCAGATTCAGGTTTTAGAGGGGTTAGAACCAGTTCGAAAACGACCTGGTATGTATATAGGTTCAACAGGGCCTAGGGGATTACATCATTTAGTATATGAGGTAGTTGATAACTCAGTTGATGAAGCACTTGCAGGACATTGTGATCACATTGAAATAGTTCTTCGAGCAGATGGTTCTGCTTTTATTTCTGATAATGGAAGAGGTATTCCAACAGATATTCATCCAAGAACAGGGAAAAGTGCCCTAGAGACTGTACTAACTGTTCTGCATGCAGGAGGTAAATTTGGAAGTGGTGGTTATAAAGTCTCAGGGGGTTTGCATGGAGTTGGAATATCTGTAGTTAATGCTCTAAGCGAATGGGTTAATGTGACTGTTTATAGGGATGGAAGCGAATTTAATCAAAGATTTGAAAAAGGTGTATCAAAGGGTGAATTGCAAGCTAAAAAGCAGACTGGTAAGCCATTTAAGAAAGGGACAAGTATTTGCTTTAAACCCGACAAAACTATTTTTTCTGGCGGAATTGAGTTTGAATATGCTCTTCTTTCTTCTAGATTAAGGGAATTAGCTTATCTAAATGGCGGAGTAAAAATTGTTTTTAGAGATGAAAGAAATCAATTATCAGATGGTTCCTTTAAAGAAGAAATTTATTTGTATCAAGGAGGTATTAAAGAATATGTTGAATACATGAATGCTGAAAAAGATTCTATTCATCCTGAAATAATTTATGTTGACTCACAGAAAGAAAATGTATATGTAGAAGCAGCTTTACAATGGTGTTCAGATGTATATTCAGATAATATTTTAGGGTTTGCGAATAATATTAGAACTATTGATGGAGGGACTCACATTGAAGGGTTAAAAACAGTTCTGACAAGAACTTTCAATAATCTTGCAAAAAAGAGGGGCAAAAGAAAAGATATTGAAAAAAATTTAGCTGGCGAAAATATTAGAGAGGGTTTGACTGTTGTTTTATCGGTAAAAGTCCCAGATCCCGAATTTGAAGGGCAAACAAAAACAAAGTTAGGAAATACTGAAGTACGAGGAATTGTGGATTCTCTCATTGGGGAGGCTCTTACAAAATATATGGAATTCAATCCTGCAATTTTGGATTTGATCCTTGAAAAAGCAATTCAATCATTTAATGCAGCAGAAGCTGCGAGAAGGGCTAGAGAATTAGTAAGAAGAAAAAGTGTTCTAGAAAGTTCCACTTTACCTGGCAAATTAGCAGATTGTAGTTCTAGAGATCCCTCAGAATCAGAAATTTATATAGTTGAAGGAGATTCAGCTGGAGGTTCTGCAAAACAAGGACGAGATAGAAATTTTCAGGCTATTTTGCCTCTCAGGGGAAAAATTCTTAATATTGAAAAAACTGACGATACTAAAATATATAAAAATACAGAAATACAGTCATTAATAACAGCTCTAGGATTAGGAATAAAAGGAGAGGAGTTCGACGAAAGCTCTTTGAGATATCATAGGGTTGTTATTATGACGGATGCTGATGTTGACGGTGCTCATATAAGAACTTTATTGCTGACATTTTTTTATAGATACCAAAGAGAACTTGTTGAGAAAGGTTTTATATATATTGCTTGTCCCCCTCTTTATAAAGTTGAAAGAGGTAAAAATCATAATTACTGTTATAACGAGAATCAATTAAAGGATACAATTCAAGGTTTTGGAGAAAATGCAAATTATAATATTCAAAGATTTAAGGGACTTGGTGAGATGATGCCAAAACAATTATGGGATACAACTATGAATCCCCAAACGAGGATGATGAAAAGGGTTGAAATCGAAGATGCACTTGAAGCTGACAGAATATTTAATATATTAATGGGAGATAAAGTTGCACCAAGAAGAGAATTTATTGAAACCCATAGTGGCAACTTAGATATGGCAACTTTAGACATATGATTAATAATGTTCTCAAGAATTTTTGTTTAATTACTTTTGCATTAATTGCTCCAATTACATTACCTGCTGGTGGGATCCAAAGAAGTTTAAATCAAAATAAGTTCCCTAATAATACAAATGAAATTATATTGAGTTCCAAGGCTTCTCTTTATTCTTATCCTGAAATTTATGCTAAGGAATTATTAGTTCTTGATGTAGGTACAACTTTATCAGTATTACGTAGTTGGAAAGTCAGTAAAAGCGAAACTTGGGTTAGGGTTGAATTAGCTTCTAATAAATTCTTAGATGATCCTAATATGATTTTAAAAGGTTGGATAAAAATGTAAATTTTGGATTTTAGTTCAATAAGTATAATTTTACTCGGCAGTACTTTTGGATTAATACTTAGGATATTCATACAAAATAATTTTAAAAAAAGTATAGGTTTTGATATTCAAAATACTTCAATAGTAAATTTTTTATCATCTTTTTTTTTAGGAATATTAGTAGCTTTAAATTTTAATAATAAAGAAATATTAGTATTATTTTATGGCGGTTTTTTAGGATGTTTTAGTACATTTTCTTCTTTTATATATCAGCTATTTATCCTATTTAAAAAGAGAAAATTTCTAATATTATTTTTCCACTATATTTTGGTGATTACTTTTTCATTCCTTTTCTTTTATTTAGGTTATTTTCTTATTCAGTTTTTTTTAAAGTGAAAATAAATAATTTTATATATATTATTTTAGCTGCTTACCTAGCTACTTTTTTAAGATTAACTATAACTAATAATTTTTTTATTTCAATAATAGGATCATTTTTCTTGGGTTTTTTTATCAGTAAGAGATTAAGCTATTCAACTAAAAAAATTTTATTGAGTGGTTTTTTTTCTTGCTTTACATCCTTTAGCGGATTTATATATTTTTTGTACAAAATTTTAAATCAAGGAGATTGGATAAAATTTATAATTTATTTTAATTTAATCGTCATCGTTAATTTATTCACAATGCTGTTCGGCTTCTGGATAAGTAGAAAAATTACTTAGATTTCATATAATAGTGTTGTTACTTTGATAAGGGGTTATATATATGAATGAAAATAATCTTGAAACAGTTACATCGCTATCTTCAGATTTAAGTAAAAGAGAAAATATTACTATTCAGCTTGAGGAATTGCTCATCACTGGCAATTATGATGAAGCAAAGTTACTTTTAGAGCCTTCCCAACCTGTTGATATTGCAGATGCTATTGGAAGCCTTCCACTAATATTGCAAGCATTAGCATTTCGGTTATTAAAGAAAAATGAAGCAATCGAGGTTTATGAATATTTAGATCCATTAGTTCAGCAAACTTTATTAGAAAGACTTCGTTCAGGGGAAGTTTTAGAAATTGTTGAAAAAATGTCTCCTGATGATAGGGTTCAACTCTTTGATGAATTACCTGCAAAAGTTGTACGAAAATTTTTGTCTGCTCTTAGTCCTGGTGAAAGGAAAGTAACAGCTGAATTACTTGGATATGAGCCTGAAACTGCTGGAAGATTAATGACAACTGAATTTATAGACCTTAAAGAGATGCAAACAGCAGAAGAAGCTCTTTCTCTGGTAAGAAAAAGAGCCCCATTTACCGAAACTATTTATAGCTTATATGTTACAGACAAAGAAAGACATTTAACTGGTATTCTCTCTTTAAGAGACCTTGTAACTGCTGATCCTTCTAGGCCAATTGGAGACGTCATGACAAGAGATGTAGTAAATATTTCTACCAACACTAATCAAGAAGAGGTTGCTAGAGCAATACAAAGATATGATTTTTTGGCTCTTCCAGTTGTTGATAAGGAAAAAAGACTTGTTGGGATAGTAACTGTCGATGATTTAATTGATGTCATAGAACAAGAAGCAACAAGAGACATTTATGCTGCCGGGGCAGTACAACCTGGAGATGAAGATGATTATTTCCAAAGTAGTTTGTTTACGATTGCTAGAAGAAGAATTTTATGGTTATTAATTTTGGTTTTAGCAAATGGTTTAACGACAAAAGTTATAGCTATGAATGATCAAATCTTAAAAGAAATAGTTTTATTAGCTGCATTTATTCCACTTCTTATAGGTACAGGTGGAAATGTTGGTGCTCAAAGTTCAACGGTTGTCATTAGAGGTTTAAGTACTCAAAAGTTGAAGTCTCTTGGTGCAATTAAGGCAGTAGTTAAGGAGGCAATAACAGGCGCTCTTTTAGGTGTTTTCATGATGCTTGTAGTATTTCCCTTCGCTTGGTGGCAAGGAGAAGGGCCTCTAATAGCTTCTGCTGTGGGAATAAGTTTGATATCTATAACAACTTTAGCTGCTACAACAGGAGCGATGCTCCCTTTGCTTTTTGACAGAATGAAATTGGATCCAGCTTTAATGTCCTCCCCCTTCATTACAACTGTCACCGATATTGCGGGTGTATTTATTTATCTGACTACAGCAAAATGGCTATTAAGCTCTTCATTAGTTTGAATTCACTAGGTATTTATTCTCATTTTTGTAAAATTGTGGATTTTTTGGTTTAACTTTACATTTCTTAATGGTATTGTTTACAAAATATCATTTAACTTTAATGTCCTCTGAAATAATAAATGAAAATAAACTAGCTTCAATCGCAAGTATAAAAGCTAGTAATGATGTTGATCTTGTTCGATCATACTTGAGGGATATAGGAAGAGTTCCATTGCTATCGCATGAGCAAGAAATAACTCTAGGTAGACAAGTGCAAGAGTATATGGAAGTTGAAAGAATAGAACTAGAAATTATTGAATTGACAGGAGAAAAGCCTAGTATTGATGAATTATCGGCCAAATTAAACTTAACCACTTCTACAATAAAAAAAAGATTGAGAGCTGGACAAAGAGCTAAAGAGAGAATGGTTGCAGCTAACTTAAGATTGGTAGTAAGCGTCGCAAAAAAATATACTAAAAGAAACATGGAACTTTTGGATTTAATTCAAGAGGGAACTATAGGACTGGTCAGAGGAGTTGAAAAATTTGATCCAGCAAGAGGTTACAAGTTTTCAACATATGCTTACTGGTGGATTAGACAAGGTATCACAAGAGCAATAGCTGAAAAAAGTCGGGCGATAAGATTGCCAATTCATATAACTGAAATGTTGAATAAGTTAAAAAAAGGTCAAAGAGAACTTAGTCAAGAAATGTCTAGAACTCCAACTGTGAGTGAACTTGCAAAATACGTAGAGCTCCCCGAAGATGACGTTAAAGATTTGATGTGCAAAGCTGGGCAGCCAGTTAGTCTTGAAACAAAAGTTGGTGACGGCGAGGACACTGTTTTATTAGATTTACTTGCAGGTGGCGAGGATTTACCAGACGAACAAATAGAGATGGATTGCATGAGAGGTGATCTGCATTCTCTTTTACATCAATTACCTGATCTTCAATGTAGAGTTTTAAGAATGAGATATGGAATGGATGGTGATGAGCCAATGTCTCTTACAGGTATTGGTAGAGTATTAGGAATAAGTAGAGATCGAGTAAGAAACTTAGAACGAGATGGTCTAAGAGGCTTGAGAAGACTCAGTGATAATGTAGAAGCTTATTTTGTTTCTTGAATAAATTCATTTATTAAATTATTTGTTTTTTCAGGTTCTTCATCATGAGGACAATGACCAGCTCCGCTTATGATATCTAGTCTTTTAATATTTCTGAATTCTTTCTTCCACTCCTTTGCTTCATCTAAAGATTCCCAAGGATCTTTTTCTCCCCAAATCAATTGTATTGGAGCATTTACTTTATCGAAAAGGTCAGTAGCAAGATAGTCATCAAATAAGTTAATAAAACCACGAAATGCTTCTTTAGAGTTTTTCCTTTGGGAGGGTTGATAAAGTATTTCAATCAATTCTTTATCGATATTTTTTCCTGAAGGGTAAGCTTGTTCAAGTATTTTCTTTATAACTTTGGGATTAGCAGCTCTTGTAAAAAGTGTATTACTAATTACTCTTTGCCTGACTATTGTTTTGAGAAAGGGCCTCAGCAGATTCATAAAGATATCACTTTTTTTTAAACGTTTATCATCCATAGTTCTTTGCGCACAATCAATCAAAATTACACCTTTGCAATTATCTTTGAGGATTTCAGCAGTTTTCAATGCAATAACACCACCAATTGAATTTCCTACCAAGTAAACAGGAGATTTTATTACCTCTTTACAAAATGTTGATATTTGATTACTCCATAAGTCAAATGAATATTTAATTGAATTTTCTTTATCAGGTTCGTAATTTAATAAAGCACTAGGCTGACTGCTTTTCCCAAATCCTAATAAGTCAATTGCGTAGCAATTAGAAAATTTACCAAGAAAATCTTGATTATGTCTCCAGTGGTTTTTTGATGCTCCAAATCCATGAATTAACAAAATTTTAATGTTTTTTTCAGAAGTAGATTCTTTGGATAAAGACCAAGAAATTTCCCAATTTTTCCACTTCCAAGTTTCAGATTTATTTAAAGACACTATGTATATGCTTTTAATTAAACTTTAATTCAAAAAAAAATTATTCGTTTTTAATAAATTATTCTTAGTAAAGAAAAAGCGTTCATTTTATGAAAAAGAAAAAGGTTATATGTATTGGTGAGGCTTTAATAGACAGAATCAGAAATAAGTCAAATAAGGGATTTACAGATTTTTTGGGTGGTGCGCCGGCTAATGTCGCTTGTGCATTGAGAAAATTAAAAATAGATTCAATTTTTATGGGAAGTTTGGGTAATGATGATTATGGAAAAAAATTTATTTCGCAATTTGATCAATTGGGAGTTAATTTAGATTTCTTGCAATTAAATAATGATTCATCTACTCGTGTGGTTAATGTAAATAGGGATCAATTTGGAGATCGTTTTTTTTCAGGCTTTGAGGAAAGTTCTCATGCATGCTATGCAGACGAAGTTCTTAGCAAGAAATTAATAGAAAAAGAAATTTTAAATTTGGAGAAATCTTTTCTAGAAATAAAATATTTGGTAACAGGAACGAACTTATTATCATCTCCAATATCAGCAGAGACTATTTTTTTTCTTATTGAACAGGCTAATAAATTTGAAGTCAAAATAGTTATTGATTTGAATTGGAGAGAGGTTTTTTGGGATCATGCAAGTTTCTCATCAGAAATTAGTAAAGCCGCGAGAGTTAATTTAATCAAGAATTTTTTAAATTATGCAAATGTTTTAAAGCTTGCGAAGGAAGAAGCAATTTTGTTTTTTGAGGATGAAAACCCCTTGCTAATATCTCAACGACTGTCTAATAGACCAGATGTAATAATAACTGATGGAAAAAATCCTGTTTTATGGAGCATCAACGGATTTCAGGGAATTACCGAAACTCCTACTTCACAAAAAATTGTTGATACAACCGGGGCAGGCGATGCTTTTCTAGCTGGCTTTATTTCAAAATTAATTTCTTCTGGCTATCCTACAAGTGATTTAGAGATAGAAGATTGCATTAAGTTCGCAGGTGTTTGTGGATTATTAACTTGTCTTGGTGAAGGCGCTATCGAGCAACAGCCATATTATGAAAAGGTTAATAAATTTTTGGGATCTCTTATTTCGTAGTTTCTTCCATAATCTTTTGCGTAACTAATTTCTATTTTCCAGAAATTATCAATAACTGGTTCTATTAATTCTGGCCATTCAATAACTAAAATAGCTTGTCTTTGTATTGCCTCTTCTTCTTCAGAAAAAAAAACTTCCTTTGCTGAAGATACATTTCCTAACCTGTATAAATCAAGGTGGATTAGTGGAATTTTTCCGGAGTTATAGTGATGCGATAAAGCAAATGTAGGGCTTGTAATGTCCTCAGAGATTGATAAGCCTTTAGCAATCCCTTGTACGAATGAAGTTTTCCCAGCCCCAATTGGACCCTTTAATAAAATAATTGATTGTGGATTTAATTTGTGTGAGAGTTTTTTTCCTAAATTTAAAGTTTCTTTTAAATTTTCAACAAACACAAAATTACACAAAAATCATTTATAGTCTAATAATAAATGTATTTACTAGATATGGTTATCGCAAATTCAGTTAAAACCTCTACACCAAATTATGTAATTGCTGATATCTCCTTATCAGATTTTGGCCGTAAAGAAATTAAAATTGCCGAAACGGAAATGCCTGGATTAATGGCACTTAGAGATAAATATCAATCAGAAAAGCCACTAAAAGGTGCAAAAATAGCCGGAAGTTTGCATATGACTATTCAGACTGCAGTCTTAATAGAAACTCTTGTTGATCTTGGGGCAGAAGTGAAATGGGCTTCATGCAATATTTTTTCAACTCAAGATCATGCGGCGGCGGCTATTGCAGATCAAGGAATTCCTGTATACGCAAAAAAAGGTGAGACACTTGATGAATATTGGCAATATACCCACTACATTCTTGATTGGGGTTCAGACTCTCCAAATATGATTCTTGATGATGGTGGGGATGCAACTGGTTTATTGATACTCGGCAGTAAAGCGGAAAAAGATTTGTCTGTTTTAGATAATCCTGGTAATGAAGAAGAAATTGCTTTATTCAACTCTATTAAATCTAAATTAGAAAATGATAGTGACTTCTATTCTAGAATTAAAAGTAATATCATTGGTGTCACTGAAGAAACTACGACAGGAGTTGCAAGACTGTATCAACTGCAAAAGCAAAATGCTTTACCTTTCCCTGCGATCAACGTTAATGATTCAGTAACTAAGAGCAAATTTGATAATTTATATGGCTGTCGCGAATCTTTAGTTGATAGTATAAAGCGCGCAACTGATGTGATGATTGCTGGTAAGGTTGCTTTGGTAATGGGTTTTGGAGATGTAGGTAAAGGTTCAGCCCAGTCATTGCGTGGACTTGGTGCAATCGTAAAAGTTGCTGAAGTTGATCCAATTTGTGCTCTTCAAGCGGCAATGGAAGGTTTTAGCGTTGTTACGTTAGACGATGTTGTGGAGGATATAGATATCTTTGTTACAGCAACTGGGAATTATCAAGTAATTACAAATGAAAATCTCGTCAAGATGAAAGATGAGGCCATAGTTTGTAATATTGGTCATTTCGATAATGAAATTGATGTGGCTTCATTGAAAGATTATCCATGGGAAAATATTAAGCCGCAGGTTGATCACATAACTTTACCGAGTGGCAATAAAATAATTCTTTTAGCCGAAGGTAGATTAGTTAACTTAGGCTGTGCCACTGGACATCCAAGTTTTGTTATGAGTAATTCTTTTACTAACCAAGTATTAGCTCAAATCGAACTTTTCAATAAGTCAGAGCAATATGCGAAAGAGGTTTATGTTTTACCAAAGCATTTAGATGAAATGGTAGCTAGATTACATCTTGATAAAATTGGTGCAAAATTAACAACATTAACTAAGGAACAAGCTGACTATATTAATGTCTCTGTTGAAGGACCTTACAAACCAGAGCTTTATAGATACTAAGTTTGAGTTTAATTTTTGTAAATTTTCTTACTTCAATTCCCGACTATATTAGTTTAGCTGTTGAAAAGAATTCAACAATTGCATACCTCACTATTTGTTTGGCTATGTTTTTGGAAAACATAATACCTCCAATTCCTTCGGAAATAATAATGCCATTAGGAGGTTTTTTTGTTTATCAACAAAAATTAAATTTCTATATTTTAGTTTTTTGGGGATTACTTGGAACTATTTTAGGTTCATTGCCTTGGTACTATTTAGGTAGATTAGTAAATGAAAAAAGACTTTCAAATTTTCTAGATAAAAAAGGAAAATATCTCGGTATTTCCTCTGATGATCTAAATAAAAGTAAAAGGTGGTTTGATAAATACGGTGTTTCTTTAGTTTTTTGGGGCAGATTAGTACCAGGTATAAGAACTTTAATCTCAGTTCCTGCTGGCATAGAACTTATGCCATTAAGAAAATTTTTGCTTTGGACTACATTTGGGAGTCTGATATGGGTAGTACTTCTCACTTATTCAGGTTATTTATTTGGTGAAAATTATCGAATCATTCAAACTTATTTAGATCAAATCAAATATGTTGTAAAGCCAATTTTAATTTTAATTTTCTTATATATTTTTATAAGAATACTTATTAGATTTCTTAAAAATAGAGCTTAAAATGGAATTTCACTTGAGTTATTGCTATTGGAATATTGGTTATTATCAGAATCCTTTCGTGAGCCTAGTAAGTTTAATCTATCTACCCTAACAACTGGTTTAAATCTATCTTCTCCAGTATTTTTATCTTTCCAGCTATCAATCTTAAAGCTTCCTGTAATTCCAATTAATGATCCTTTTTTCACATAATCTGCGGCTATTTGTGCTTGCTTGCCCCATATTTCTAAATTAAACCAATCTGGCTCTTCATCTCTGCTTCTTCTGTTAACTGCAATTGTGAAGTTCGCTACTATACTGCCTGATTCAAAATATCTGACATCTGGTTCTCTTCCTGCTCTGCCAACAAGGTTAATAGTGTTAATTTCCATAAATTTTTTTTTTTATAATACTCATATTTTTAGTTTCTGCTCAAAGTTTTACGTGCTATTCATAACTAAACGTCAGAATTCCGAGAGCTTATCAAAAAATAGATATATTATTTATAAAAAGAAATTCTTATTGTGATTTTTAACAGATTTAAATTTTCTCGAGATATTGGCATAGATTTGGGAACGGCCAATACTCTTATACATGTATCAGGAAAAGGCGTTGTTTTACAGGAGCCTTCTGTGGTAGCTATGGATTTAGAAGAAGGGATTCCATTAGCTGTTGGTAAAGAAGCAAAGTTAATGCTTGGAAGGACCCCTGGCAATATAAGAGCTGTAAGACCACTAAGAGATGGAGTTATCGCAGATTTTGATGCTGCAGAACAAATGATAAAAACATTTATTCAAAAATGTAATGAAGGCAAGGGGATAGTAGCTCCAAGGATAGTGATTGGAATTCCAAGTGGAGTGACTAGTGTTGAGCGAAGAGCAGTAAGAGAAGCTGGATTAGCGGGAGCTAGAGAAGTTCATTTAATAGATGAACCTGTCGCAGCAGCAATAGGAGCATCATTACCAGTAACTGAGCCAATTGGAACAATGATTGTTGATATTGGTGGAGGTACTACTGAGGTTGCAGTATTAAGTTTAGGAGGAACTGTTTTGAGTGAATCTGTTCGAATAGCAGGCGATGAAATAAATGAGTCAATTGCACTTTATCTTAAAAAAGTTCACAATTTAGTTGTTGGAGAGAGAACTGCAGAAGATATCAAGATAAAAATTGGCTCTGCATTTCCAGATGATGATTTTGATAAAACTACTTTAGAGGTTAGAGGTTTACATCTTTTATCTGGTCTACCTAGATCAGTCACTTTGACATCAGGAGAAATCAGAGAAGCTATGGCTGAAACACTTAGCAAAATAGTCGAAGCTGTAAAAAGAACTTTAGAGCGAACCCCCCCTGAACTTGCTGCAGACATAGTTGATAGGGGGATTATGCTTGCAGGTGGTGGAGCTTTAGTGAGAGGTATTAATGATTTATTGAGCGATGAGACAGGAATTTTTACTCACATAGCAGAAAACCCACTGCTTTGCGTAGTGAATGGTTGTGGAGAGGTGTTGGATGATTTTAAAAAACTCAAAAGAGTTGTTGACACTCCAGAATTTATAAGGAATGCCATAAGAGATTAATGTTATGTTAGTTATCCGACGAATTTCTAATAGTCGTTGGTGGCATAAAAAGAAAAATTGGCTATTTTTTGCAATTTTTTTATTTTTGGTTTTTGTAAGAATATCAAAAGGAGCTTTTTATAAAGATTTTTATTATTTTATTTCAAAACCTTTTTGGCCTGGTCAATTTCAAAAAGAAATTGTTCTTAAAAGTATTGATCAAGAATATTTAATAAAGTTAAATCTTCTTAAAAAAGATAATATAAGACTGCGACAAATCTTATCTCTTCAGGAATCATCTAATGATGAACATATTTCAGCTGCAGTTATTTCGCGAAAAACAGGTAGTTGGTGGAGACAAATAATTTTAAACAAAGGTTCAAAGGATGGAGTAGAAATTGGCAATATTGTGATTGGTCCAGGTGGATTATTAGGTAGAGTAAAGAATACTTCTTTATTCACTTCGTCGGTAACTTTAATAACTTCTCCAGAAAGTAAGTTAGGCGTTTGGGTGGATAGAATTCAAATCAATGGATTACTAGTTGGTTCAGGAGATGATTATCCTAGCCTAATACTCTATTCAAAAGATGCCGATATTAAAGTCGGAGATTTTGTATCATCATCTCCAGCTAGTACGTTATTACCTCCAAATATCCCTATTGGTATTGTCCAATCTATAGATGAGACGTTGAAATCAAAAAAAACGGCAAAAATTTCACTTTTAGGAAAACCTCATGTAATTGATTGGGTCAAAATTTTGAAAGTAAATATTTAATGATTAAATTTCTTACAAAAAAATTATCCATAATAAGCTTTATTTTTATCCCAATTATTTTTTTGTGGCACCCTAATTGGCTTGGATTTTTAGGTGTTCAGCCATATTGGCCATTATTTTGGTTATTGCCTTGGTCAATGATTAATGGATCAATAAATGGATTAATAGTTGGTTTGTTTTTAGGTCTCATCTTAGATTCTCTAACTTTAAATGAAAGTTTTACTCAAATACCAGGCTTAATTTTTTGTGGGTTTTTCTTTGGGAGAATTAAATTACATAGTGATATTTTGTTGGGACATTTTAGGTATGGTTTAATTTGTTCTTTTGGAAGTTTTTTATGTGGGAGTCTTTATTTTTTGCAAATTTTGTTTAGAAATTTTTTAGATAGTAATTCTTTAATGTTGATACCCAGTATTAAAAATATTTTAGCGGAAGTTTTTTTGACAGGTTTTTTTGCTCCCTTTATTTGCTCCCAACTTTTAAGGATGTTTAAATTTTCAAGAAGAAAAATACAGTAATAAATTTTGCTAAGAGTTAAAAATGCTTGAAAAATTTATATATATTTTCAATTTATTTAAAATGTTTGTAAACCTTAGGAATATCTCTTTGAGGGTTCGTAATGTTATATTTTTAATTGTTAGAATAAATATTCAATGCAATAATTCTTTGCTTTGAAATATCGAGAAATCTTTTTTTAACTATGTCAAAAGCAAGAATTTTAGTTGTTGATGATGAACCAGCAGTTTTGAAGGTATTAGTTACGAGGCTTCAACTAGCAGGATATCAGGTGTATTCAGCCACTAACGGCGAAGAAGCTCTTGAGTCTTTTCACAGGGATTCCCCAGATTTGATAGTTCTTGATGTTATGCTTCCAAAAATGGATGGATTTGCTGTTTGTAGAAGAATTAGAGCTGAATCAGTAGTTCCAATAATATTCTTAACAGCTCTAGAGGCTATTTCAGAGAGAGTTGCTGGTTTGGATTTAGGAGCCGATGATTACTTATCTAAACCATTTAGCCCAAAAGAGTTAGAGGCCAGAATAGCTACAATTTTGAGAAGAATGGGGCCAACTGTATCGGTTACTGAAACCAAAGAAGTTCCTTCAGGCAAAGGAGTTATGAAATTTGGAAGTTTAGTTGTTGATACTAATCGCAGACAAGTTTCTAGAGCTGGAGATAGAATTAGTCTAACTTATACTGAATTTAGTCTCCTAGAGTTATTATTTGACGAACCTGGTAAGGTTGTTCCTCGAGCAGAAATTTTGGAACAGCTGTGGGGCTATCCTCCTCGTAGAGCGGCAGATTTAAGAGTTGTAGATGTATATGTTGCAAGACTAAGAGGTAAATTGGAACCAGATCCAAGAAATCCAGAATTAATACTAACTGTTAGAGGAATTGGTTACGCATCTCAGAGAGTTGGCGAAACAGCAACATCTTTGGCAAGTTGAGCAATAGTCTGATAATTTTATTAAATAAAACAAATATATTTAAATAAATTTTGTCTGAAATTAAAGAAGCGCGCTTACAAAAAGCTAGTTCACTCGTGAATAAAGGATTTGCTTCTTACGCACAAAGCTTTAAGGTATCACATACTACCAGTTTTCTTATTCAAAAATTTGATCATCTAGAAAATGGTCAAGAGGAAGACTTCAGTGTTTCTATTGCTGGTAGAGTTCTGGCAAAAAGGGTAATGGGCAAAATTGCCTTTTTCACAATAAGCGATCAAGAAGGTCAGATTCAGCTTTATCTAGATAAAAGGATTATTAATTTCAATTTAGAAAAACAAAAATTACTTTCTTTTGAAGATCTCAAAGAAATAGTAGATATTGGTGATTGGATAGGAGTCTATGGAACTATTAAAAAAACTAATAAAGGTGAGCTTTCAATTAAAGTAGAAAAATGGGAAATGTTATCCAAATCATTACAACCTCTCCCAGATAAATGGCATGGATTGACTGATATTGAAAAAAGATATAGACAACGTTATTTAGATTTAATAGTTAATCCTCACTCTAAAAATGTATTTAAAACCAGAGCGAAATGTATAAGTTTTATAAGAAAATGGCTAGATAATAGAAATTTTTTAGAGATAGAGACTCCAATTCTGCAATCTGAAGCTGGTGGTGCTGAAGCAAGACCATTTATAACTCATCACAATACATTAGATATTCCGTTGTATTTAAGAATAGCTACAGAATTACATTTAAAGCGAATGGTTGTTGGAGGTTTTGAGAAAGTCTATGAATTGGGAAGAATCTTCCGTAATGAGGGGATAAGTACAAGGCATAATCCAGAATTCACCTCAGTGGAAATTTATGAAGCTTATTCTGATTATGTAGATATGATGAATTTAACTGAAGAATTGATTAAAGATATCGTAGCTGATGCATGTGGGTCCTTAATTATAAATTATCAAAATAAAGAAATTGATTTTTCTAAGCCTTGGTCAAGAATATCCATGAAAGCTATTGTCAAAAAATATACAGGGATTGATTTTGATTCTTTCAGTGGAGACTTTCTAGCAGCAAAACAAGCCGTTAAAAATATCAATGTTGATTGTTCTAATAAAGTAAATACTATGGGAAGACTTTTAAATGAGGTCTTCGAGCAAAAAGTAGAATCAAAACTTGTAGAACCCACTTTTGTTATTGATTATCCTGTTGAAATTTCTCCTTTAGCTAGGCCTCATCATGATAATAAACAAATAGTTCAGAGATTTGAATTATTCATTGTTGGTAGAGAACTGGCAAATGCGTTTAGTGAGTTGATAGATCCAGTAGATCAAAGAGAAAGAATGCAATTACAGCAATCTCTTAGAGACGAAGGAGATCTTGAGGCTCACTGTATAGATGAAGATTTTTTAAATGCTTTAGAGATTGGCATGCCGCCTACGGGAGGATTAGGTATAGGCATTGATAGGCTAATTATGTTAATTACTAATAGCGCATCGATTAGAGATGTAATCCCTTTCCCATTGTTAAAACCAGAAATAACTTCCAAAAAAAGTTAAAAATTACCCTCGAATGAAGTAAAATAGTTAAATCAATCCAATACGAAATTTTTTAAATGAGTGGTGAACGTGTTGGTTTCCGTTTCAAACACGCGGATGCAGTAGTAAAAAGAAATCCTCAAGGCCGATCAAGAAGAGGATGGGTTATTGAACCAGTAGAGCAAACTACAAGTAGAGGTACAAAAATGCCTGCATACAAAATTCGCTGGAGAGATAGTGAGAGGCCAGAAACTGTATTGCAGCATATGCTAATTGCAGATCCAGATCCTTCCCCACCTCCAACTTCAGTAAGTTTAGATTGATACTTTCAATAATTCTGAATAATCTTTTATCTTTTTAGTGCAGAGTTGATTTCTTTTTTTATGCTTTTTTGTTTTTCATCTTGTCGTTTGTCATGTAATTTTTTCCCTTTACCAACTCCAATAGTTAGTTTTATCCATGAGCCTTTTAAATAAAGAGATAATGGAACAATAGTCATTCCTTTTTTTTCAGTATTAGATTTCATTTTTATTATTTCTTTTTTATGTAGTAGCAACTTTCTATTTCTTAGTGGATCATGATTAAAGAAAGACCCCACATTTTTATGTGGTGAAATGTGAACATTTAATAATAAGATCTCCCCATCTCTGAATGAACAGTATCCGTCTCTTAAATTTGCTTTTCCGTTTCTAATAGACTTTACTTCAGTCCCTAAAAGCTCAATTCCAGCTTCGATTGTTTCAGATATTGCATATTGAAATTTTGCATATCTATTATCAGCTAGAAGTTTAAAATTATTTGCTTTATTAGTATTTTTTTTAACTTTGTTTGAATTTTTTGCCATTTTAGTTGTAAAAAATCTTTCTACTCAGAACAATTGCAATTAACCTTTCATTATGGCAATAATTTCTTCCAATATAGGCGATAATGACTTTTCTTTTCGAAAAAAAGAACTTAGGCTAGTTGATTCAAAAAACATTCCAGAAGAAAAGAGAAATAATAATTTGAACTTAGCCCGGCCTCTTAATTTAAAAGAATTTATTGGCCAAGAACAACTTAAATCTTCTTTAAGAGTAGCTATAGATGCTTCAATTATTAGAAAAGAACCTTTGGAGCATACTCTTTTATATGGACAACCTGGTCTAGGTAAGACTACTCTTGCTTTTTTGATAGCCCACGAATTGAATACAAAATGTAGGATTGCGACTGCACCAGCAATTGAAAGACCAAGAGATATTGTAGGTTTACTTCTTGGATTAAAAGAAGGTGAAGTTTTATTTATCGATGAGATACATCGCTTAAATAGGTTAACTGAAGAGTTGTTATATTCTGCAATGGAGGATTTTAGACTTGACTTAACGATGGGAGCTAATAGAGGAGCCCGTTGCAGAACAATTAATCTTCCTAGGTTTACTCTGATTGGTGCGACAACTAAATTAGCCTCAATAAGTGCACCTCTAAGAGATAGATTTGGGATATCTCAGAAAATTGAATTCTATACATGTGATGAATTAAAACAAATTATTGTTAATTTCTCCCGATTAATAAACCTCAATTTAGAAGATGAAGCATCTTATGATTTGGCAAAGATATCTCGAGGGACTCCAAGAATTGCATTAAGATTATTAAGACGAGTTAGAGATTATGCTCAAGTTGTTATGAAAACTAATACTATCTCAGTGAATTTAATAAAAAAAGCTTTAAATTCTTACCAAATAGACGAAAAAGGATTGGATTCTTTAGATAGACACTATTTATCTTTTCTTAACCAAAACAATAATATTCCAATTGGCCTTGATTCAATTGCATCTGGGTTGGGCGATGATTCTTCAATGTTAGAATTTGTTGTTGAGCCATATCTTATTAAAATTGGTTTTCTTACGAGAACTCCTCGAGGAAGATTGCTTACTGCTTTAGGGAAAAAGTACATTGATTCAAAAGATGATAACTTTTAAAAAAGTTAAGGTTTGTTTTTTATTAATTTTTATTTTTTTCAATATTTTTTATATTGCACCATGCTATTCATTATCTTCGAGAGAGGATTTGTTTAAAAATGCGTTAGATCTTAGTTCAGGCGGAAAATTTAATCTCGCGTTACAAGAATGGAATCAATATCTCGATTCTTATCCTGATGATGCTGCAGGTTTTAGCAATAGAGGAAATGTAAGACTTGTCGTAGGAGATGTTAAGGGATCAATAGATGACCAAAATAAGGCAATAAGTTTGAATCCTAGTGAAATAGACCCTTACATTAACAGGGGGATTTCTGAGGAAGCATTGGGTTTATGGTCGCAAGCGAAAAAGGATTATATGTTCGTTATTTCCCTAGATAGTAAAAATTTCTCTGCATTATATAATTTAGCTAATGTAGAAGGTTCTACATCCCATTGGGATAAAGCAAGAGATTTATTCTCCAAAGCTGCTTTATATAATCCAGGATTTGCCATGGCTAGGTCAAGTTTGGCGTTAGCAGATTTCCAGTTGGGAAATATTGATGAAGCTGAAAAAGAATTAATAAAGTTAATTAGACGTTATCCAACTTTTGCAGATGCTAGGGCAGCTTTAACAGCTTTGAGTTGGTCTAATGGTGAAGCTGGTAAAGCAGAGAGTAATTGGATAGCGGTAACTGAATTAGATCCTAGATATAGTGATGAAGAATGGTTAAAAAAAATAAGAAGATGGCCTCCTCAACCAATTAAAGATTTAATGAATTTTATCGATTTAAAATAAATAATGAATAGAGATCAGTTACATAAAAAAATTGATTCGTTTAATGATGAACTAATTAACTTAAGAAGACATATCCATGAACATCCGGAATTAAGTGGACTTGAAAATCAAACAGCGATCTTGATCAGTGGTTTTTTAAAAGATATTGGTTGGAATGTTAGAGAATCTATAGGTAGGACTGGAGTTATAGCTGATTTTGGACCTCTAGATAAAGGTATTATAGGTTTAAGAGTGGATATGGATGCATTGCCAATATTTGAGGAAACTAAATTAAGTTTTTCTTCAAAAGTAGATGGTGTTATGCATGCCTGTGGTCACGATTTGCATATCTCGATTGGATTGGGTGTCGCAAAAATTATTAAGGATTTAAAACTAAATTTTGGGACTCGGATAATTTTTCAGCCTGCTGAAGAAATTGCAAGTGGAGCTAGATGGATGATTAAGGATGGTGCAACTAATGGTTTAACCCATATTTTTGGAGTTCATGTCTACCCCGATTTATCCGTAGGGACTATTGGCATTAAAGAGGGAAGTTTAACTGCAGCTGCTGGAGAACTTAATGTTGAGATTAAAGGAAAATCAGGCCATGGTGCTCGACCTCATGAAGGAGTTGATGCTATTTGGGCTGCCTCAAAAGTTATCTCGGGAATTCAAGAATCAATAACACGGAAGTTAGACCCTCTAGATCCAGTAGTAATAACTTTTGGGAAAATAAATGGTGGCAATGCATTCAATGTTCTCGCAGAAAAGGTTAATTTAATTGGTACTGTTAGATGCACTAATCGTAAAGTATTTATGAATATTGGTAATTGGCTCAATGAAAATATCACTTCTTTAGCTAATAGTTGCGGAGCTGAAGCAAAAGTAATATTTAGAGAAATTACTTCGGCAGTTAATAATAATCCTGAAATGAATAGAGTCCTCAGAGACTCGGGAATTAAGGTTTTGGGTCAAGAAAATGTAATCGAATTACAAAAACCATCATTAGGAGCTGAGGATTTCGCTGAATTCTTAAATGAAATTCCTGGAGCTATGTTTAGGCTTGGGGTTTCTAGTTCCGATGGATGTGCTCCTCTTCATAGTTCTAAATTTGATCCGGATGAAAGAGCTATTGCTGTTGGAATTAAAGTGATAACAGAATCCATAGTAAAATTAAATAATGAAATAATTAATACTATTGGCAAATGAAAATTAATAAAAGATTTATTTTATCTTTTGTAGCTCCTTTCATGATTTTTATATCTGCCATTGGATTAATATTTAGGGATAATTCCAAGAAGATTTTTTATTTACCTGTTGGCTTAATGGGGATTGTAATTATTTTGGAGAGGGGTATGAGCAGACAATTGGATAGAAAAAATATTTTAAAAAAGATAAAGTCTTTTCAAAAAAATAAATAAAACAATTTTATTTATTTTCACGCAACATGAGATGACTTATTTTTAGAAAAGAGCTATTAATAAGATAAATACTAGGGGTGCTAAGAAATTTAACTTAGCTGAGATCATACCCTTTGAACCTGAATCATTAATTTCGATGCAGGGAAGTTGAGATTTGATCAAACTTTAGTAATACCACTTTTAAAAATTAAGAAATTATGAGAAGTTCTTGGATTAAGCCTCGCCTAGGGAAAGACAATGTAACTCAGATGAACTTTGCGAGAAATGGATATATCACTGAAGAAATGGATTTTGTTGCTAAAAAAGAGAATCTTCCTTCTTCTTTAATAATGGAAGAAGTAGCAAGAGGAAGATTAATTATTCCAGCTAATATTAATCATTTGAATCTTGAGCCAATGTCTATAGGTATTGCTTCAAGATGCAAAGTTAATGCCAATATTGGTGCTTCCCCTAACGCAAGTGATATCAATGAAGAAGTAGAAAAGCTCAAACTTGCTGTTAAATATGGTGCTGATACGGTTATGGATCTTTCTACGGGAGGAGTAAATTTAGATGAAGTCCGACAAGCAATTATTCAAGAATCTCCTGTTCCCATCGGAACTGTTCCTGTTTATCAAGCTTTAGAAAGTGTTCATGGTTCAATAGATAGACTAACAGAAGATGATTTTCTTCATATTATTGAAAAACATTGTCAGCAGGGCGTAGATTATCAAACTATTCATGCTGGTCTATTAATAGAGCATTTGCCAAAAGTTAAAGGAAGAATTACTGGAATTGTCAGTAGAGGGGGAGGTATTTTAGCCCAATGGATGTTACATCATTTTAAACAAAATCCTCTTTACACAAGGTTTGATGATATCTGTGAGATTTTCAAGAAATATGATTGTACTTTCTCTCTCGGAGATTCGCTTAGGCCTGGATGTTTGCATGATGCTTCTGATGATGCTCAGCTAGCTGAATTGAAGACCTTAGGCGAGCTTACTCGAAGAGCATGGGAACATAATGTTCAAGTAATGGTTGAAGGTCCTGGTCATGTCCCTATGGATCAAATTGAGTTTAATGTGAGAAAGCAAATGGAAGAATGTTCAGAAGCCCCTTTCTATGTACTTGGTCCATTAGTAACAGATATTTCTCCTGGTTATGACCATATATCAAGTGCTATTGGGGCGGCAATGGCGGGGTGGTATGGAACTTCGATGCTATGTTATGTAACCCCAAAAGAACATCTAGGCCTTCCAAATGCAGAAGATGTAAGAGAAGGATTAATTGCTTATAAAATAGCTGCTCACGCTGCTGATATAGCAAGACATAGAGCTGGAGCTCGTGATCGAGATGATGAACTTAGTCATGCAAGGTATAACTTTGATTGGAATAAACAATTCGAACTTTCTTTAGATCCGGAAAGGGCAAAGCAGTACCATGATGAAACATTGCCTGAAGAGATCTTTAAAAAGGCTGAGTTTTGTTCAATGTGTGGCCCAAAACATTGTCCAATGAATTCAAAGATTTCAGATGAATCACTAGATCAACTAAAAGATAAACTTGAAGAATGTAATACTTCAGTTTAGTTATCAATTACAAGTTATAGAATTTCCTTAGTCTTATTAACTACGTTTTCTACTGTAAATCCAAAATTTTTCATACATTCTCCACCTGGTGCTGATGCACCAAACCTATCCATAGTGATACAAAGACCATCAAAACCTGTATATTTATGCCAACCAAATGAATGAGCTGCTTCTACTACAACTCTCTTTTTCACACTACTAGGTAAAACACTTTCTTTATAAGATTCTTCTTGCTCTTCAAAAAGTTCTACACAAGGCATAGAGACAACTCTAATTTTTTTACCCAAGCTTGAAAGTTCCTTACTTGCTTCAATGCAAAGATTCAGTTCGCTTCCAGTACCAATAAATATTAAGTCTGGTGTTCCTTCACAATCGGAAACTACATATCCTCCTAGAGCAACTTTGTCTATCGAAGTATTTTCTTGATTTGGCATACCTTGTCTACTTAAACAAAGGGCAGAAGGTCTTTTTCGATTTTGAATAGCAAGCTTATAAGCCCCACTCGTCTCGTTGCCATCTCCAGGTCTGAAAACTAGCATGTTAGGCATTGCGCGAAGAGAAGGGATAGTCTCAATAGGTTGATGTGTTGGCCCATCTTCTCCTACACCAATTGAATCATGTGTTAAGACATAGATTACTCCTAATTCGCTAAGTGCTGAAAGCCTCATTGAGCCCCTCATATAATCGGCGAAAACAAGGAAGGTTCCACCATAAGGGATAAGACCACTATTGTGATAGGCAATACCATTAAGTACAGCTGCCATTGCATGCTCTCGTACACCAAAATGTAAATATCTTTTTTCAGGGCTATGTGGCTGGAATGATCCAGTTTCTCCTTTTATATCTGTGTAATTAGAGTGAGTTAAATCTGCTGATCCGCCAATTAATTCAGGTAGGTTAGGACCTAGAGCACCCAAACATATTTGTGAATGCTTTCTTGTGGCTAAACCTTTATCATTAGGCGAATAAGAGGGGAGGTCTGAGTCCCAATTCTCAGGTAATTGACCCTCTAACATTCTTTTTAATTCGGCTCCTTCAGAGGGATATTTTTTTTGATATTCTTCAAATTTAGAATCCCATTCTTGCTCTAAATTTTCACCTTTGTTTATTGATTTTCTAAAATGCGTATATACTTCATCGGGTATTTTAAAAGGAGGATATTCCCAGTTTAGAAACTCTCTAGTTAATGCAGCTTCTTCTTCTCCGACAGCTGCTCCATGAATTCCAGCAGTATCTGATTTATTTGGAGAACCGTAACCTATGGTTGTAGAAATTTTTATAATTGAAGGCTTGTCTGTAATTAATTTCGCTTTTTCGATAGCTTCGGTGATTCCTTTAACATCATGATTCCCATCTTCAACATGTTGCACATGCCATCCATAAGCTTCGTATCTTTTTAAGACATCTTCAGTAAAAGAAACGTCGGTCCGTCCATCAATTGTAATTTGATTATCGTCATAAAGTGCAATTAATTTCCCAAGCTTAAGATGACCAGCTAATGAGCAGGCCTCTGATGCGATACCTTCTTGATTACAGCCATCACCCATTATTACGTAAGTATAGTGATCAACAATATT
The DNA here is from genome assembly GCF_000015645.1 of Prochlorococcus marinus str. AS9601. NCBI lineage: Bacteria > Bacillati > Cyanobacteriota > Cyanophyceae > Synechococcales > Prochlorococcaceae > Prochlorococcus > Prochlorococcus marinus. The sequence continues at coordinate 1,552,616 of NC_008816.1, read as the reverse complement.
GCAATCAGGCTTATTAAATTTAGCTGCTAAGTGTGTTTCAGCTATTGCTAAACCAACTGCATTTGAAATTCCTGCTCCAAGAGGCCCAGCTGTAACTTCAACACCTTCAGTTTCGAATGTTTCTGGATGTCCAGGAGTTTTTGATCCCCATTGCCTAAATTCTTTAATATCTTCTATGGAAACTGATTTATATCCTGTCAAATGAAGCAAGGAATACAACAGCATACAGCCATGACCAGCTGATAAAACAAAACGGTCTCTATTGAACCATTTAGGGTTGTTAGGGTTGTGATTAAGTATGTTTTGCCATAATGCATAACCCATAGGTGCACATCCCATTGGCAATCCAGGATGACCACTATTAGATTTATTTACTGCATCTACAGCAAGCATTCTTATACTATTTACACAAAGTGATTCTAATGAAACAGATGCAGCGACCATTGTTTTAAATTAAGTTAAGTTGGAAATACAGAATTGGTTGTCTTCAATTCATTTTGCTGAAAGCAAGGCAAACATTGTGACCACCAAAGCCGAAAGAATTAGAAAGAGCAACTCCTATTTGAGCTTCTCTTGCATTATTTGGTACATAATCAAGATCACAATCAGGATCTCGATTGACGTAGTTAATTGTAGGAGGGATAAAATTATGTGTCAAAGAAAGTATACAAGCTACAGCTTCTATACCTCCTGAGCCTCCTAAGAGATGACCTGTCATCGACTTAGTAGAGCTTACAGGAATGAGGTAAGATCTGTCTTTAAAAATAGATTTAATTGCAGAAGTTTCATTTTTATCATTAGCTGAGGTACTTGTTCCATGAGCATTTATGTAGTCAACTTTTTCAAGGCTAAGACAAGCATCTTCAATTGCTAATTTAATAGCTTCGGCGCCTCCAACACCGCCAGGAGATGGAGCAGTAATATGATGAGCATCACATGTTGTCCCATATCCAACTATTTCTCCATAAATTCTGGCATTCCTTTTTTGTGCATTTTCTAAAGTTTCTAAAACAAGAATTCCAGATCCTTCTCCAATAACAAATCCATCTCTTTCTGCATCAAAAGGTCTGCTAGCAGTTTGAGGGCTGTCATTTCTGGAAGAAAGAGCTTTGGCACTGGCAAAACCAGCTACTCCGAGAGGCGTAATACTTGCTTCTGCTCCCCCACAGATCATTGCATCTGCTTTTCCAAGTTGGAGTAGTCTAAATGAATCACCTATAGCATTTGAACCGGCAGCGCAAGCGGTGGAAACAGAGGAACTTGGTCCTTTTGCACCCAAAGCGATTGCAGCCAATCCAGTTGCCATGTTTGGAATCATCATTGGGACTGTAAATGGGCTTACTCTTTTAGCCCCTTTATGACTCAATATTTGAGCTTGACTTTCCATAGTTAGTAAGCCTCCAACACCAGATCCAATAATCACTCCAATTCTTGATGCATTATCTTCAGTAATTTCAAGTCCGGAATCATTAAAGGCTTGCTTTGCAGCAATAACTCCAAACTGGGAAAAACGATCCCATCTTTTGGATTCTTTAGTTTCAATAAAATTTTCAGTTTGAAGATTTTTTACTTCTGCCGCAAATTTGCAGGGATGTTGTTCAGGATCAAAGAGAGTAATACCTGAGACCCCATTAGTTCCTGTTTGAAGACCGACTAAATATTCATCAATGTTATTACCAATTGGAGTGACTGCTCCGATACCAGTAACAACTACTCGATGGAAATTTGGCATTCTTTATTAACCTTTTTTTTCTTCGATGAATTTTACTGCATCGCCAACAGTTGCGATTCCTTCAGCGGCTTCATCAGGAATTTCGATATCAAATGCTTCTTCAAGAGCCATCACTAGTTCAACAGTATCTAGAGAATCTGCACCTAAATCATTTTGGAAATTTGAATCTGATTTTACTTCTCCTGCTTCAACACTTAATTGTTCTGAAACAATAGAACAGACTTTTTCGAGGATTTCTTGTGACATAGTTTATGTAAATTACTAATTATCTATATGATTTTATGCCCTAGAGTTAACAAGAGTGAAGCATATCTTAATTTTTTTAATTTCTTTGTAAGACAATAGTATTATAAAACGAGGTTCAAAAGACAATTTTTACATGTCACACGCAGTTAAAATTTATGACACTTGCATTGGTTGTACCCAATGTGTAAGAGCTTGCCCACTTGATGTTCTAGAAATGGTTCCTTGGGACGGCTGTAAAGCTGGTCAAATAGCTTCATCTCCTAGAACAGAAGATTGTGTAGGTTGCAAAAGATGTGAAACAGCTTGTCCAACAGATTTCTTAAGTATTCGTGTTTATTTAGGAGATGAGACTTCTAGGAGTATGGGCTTAGCATATTAATTTTTATAGTGCAGTTTTAAGAGAGTCCATTTTTTATTAAATACGCATTTTATTTCAATATAATTGAAAAAAAGTTTCGTATGTGTGGAATAGTTGCTGTAACTGGATATAAAAAAGCTCTTCCATTATTAATAAATGGTTTAGAAAAACTCGAATACAGAGGTTACGATTCTGCAGGTATTGCGATAATAAATACCGAAACAAATTGTATTTCTTGTAATAAAGCAGAAGGAAAACTAAAGAATTTAATAAATAATCTTAATAATCACAATATTCCTGGAACTGTGGGTATAGGTCATACCAGATGGGCAACTCATGGAAAGCCTGAGGTTAAAAATGCTCATCCTCATACCGATAGTTCTGGGAACATAGCAGTTGTACAAAATGGCATTATTGAAAATTTTCAAGATTTAAAGAATAAATTAGAGGAAGAGGGCATTAGTTTTAATTCTGATACAGATACCGAGGTAATTCCTCATCTAATTCAAAGAGAGTTAAATACATTAGGTAAACTTAAACTTGAGAATAATGGTTCGACATTATTAATAGCTGTGAGAAATGTAATATCTGATTTAGAAGGATCTTATGCTTTAGCAGTTTTATGGTCTGGAGCCCCAACATCTTTGGTAGTTGCAAGAAAACAAGCGCCCTTGATTATTGGTTTGGGTGAAGGAGAATTTATTTGTGCTAGTGATACTCCAGCTATTGCAAACTTTACGAATATTATTTTGCCTATGGAGGATGAAGAAATAGCTTTATTAACTCCGCTTGGAATTGAAATATATGACTCAAGTAACGAGAGACAATATCGAAATCCAGTTTCTCTAAAAGTCTCTGAGCAAATAATGGATAAGATGAACTTCAAACACTACATGTTAAAAGAAATATATGATCAGCCAAAGACTGCAAAAAACTGGTTAGAGAATTATTTAATTAAGAACTTAGATAATGGTCAATATCAAATCAAGTATCCTTTTGATACAAAGTTTTTCGAATCAATAGAAAGAATTGAAATTATTGCTTGTGGTACAAGTAAACATGCTGCAATGGTAGGTAGCTTTTTATTAGAACAATTTTCAGGTATCCCTACAAATGTCTTTTATGCAAGCGAATTTCGATATTCTCCACCTCCATTATTACCAAATACATTAACTATTGGAGTCACTCAATCTGGAGAAACTGCTGATACCATCGCGGCTATCGACATGGAAATTAAAAGACGTTCTTCAATTGAAGATAAAAAATTTAAACCTAACCTTATTGCAATAACAAATAGAAAAGAGAGTTCCATAGGAAGGCAGGTTTCTAATATAATTGATATCTGTGCAGGAATAGAAGTTGGAGTAGCTGCAACAAAAACTTTTTTTGCTCAATTACTTTCTTTTTATGGATTAGCCATAAAATTTGCTCAAATTAAAGGCAACCAAAGTCCTGATGAAATAGGAAAATTAATAAACGAACTGATAAAACTTCCTCCATTACTGGAAGATCTCTTAGAGAAGCATAATAAATCTTCAGAAAAACTAGCACATGACTTTTTTAATATTAAAGATGTTATTTTTTTAGGGAGAGGAATAAATTATCCAATTGCTCTTGAAGGTGCGTTAAAACTTAAAGAAATTAGTTATATTCATGCTGCTGGATATCCTGCTGGTGAAATGAAACATGGTCCAATAGCTTTATTAGATAAAAAAGTACCTGTAATTTCAATTGCCTCTCCCGGTGAAGTTTTTGATAAAGTTATTAGTAATGCACAAGAAGCGAAAGCTAGAGATTCATATTTGATTGGGATAGCTCCTGAATGTAATGGAACTGAAATCTTTGATTATTTAATGAAAGTTCCCTCCACTAATGAATGGATTTCACCTCTACTTAATATATTGCCTTTACAATTATTGAGTTACCATATCGCAGCTCATAGAGGCCTTGATGTGGATCAACCAAGAAATTTAGCTAAAAGTGTAACTGTGGAATAATTATTTTCTTAAAAATTTGTATTTTAAATTTATAGTTCTAAAAGTCCATTTGGAGGATTGATGATTAAAAAATTATTTTTAATATCTACTAATGGGACTATTTCTTTAACAAATGGAATGAGAACTTTTTTTTGATTTTTAAATAGTTCAATAATAAGTAAATTATTTTTTTCATTTTCTAAATTAATAACTTTCCCAATTATTTTTAATTCATCATTTTCTAAAGTCTTGACCTCCAGATCTATAAGTTCTAACAAATGGAATTCTTCCTTTTTTAGCTTAGGTAGTTTATCACTTTTTACAAGAAGTTTACATTTTTTAAGTTGCTCTGCATGATTTCTTGTATTTATTCCTTTGAACTTAACTATAAAGATTTCTTTACCAGGCTGTTTGAAACCAGATATAAGTTCTATTTTTGAAGGATGTTCACTTTCTTTTTGTAACCATCTCATTCCAGGTTTTAAAAATCTTTCTTCAAAATCACTTAGAGATTTAACTTTTAACTGACCATTAATTCCATGACATGATGTTATAAATCCAACAATCAACCATTCATTTTTAATTATCATAATATTGTACTAGAAGGATTACTTTATGGAATTATCTGCAAAACCAATACTCCCTGGTTCTTTTGTTATTGTAAAAGACAATGACTCTATATACAGAGGATATAAGGGGTTTGTACAAAGAGTTACAAAAAAAAGGGCAGCTGTTCTGTTTGAAGGGGGTAATTGGGATAAACTCATAACTTTTCAGCTAACGAATTTAGAAATAGTATAAAAATTAGATTTGACCTTTAGCTATAAATTTTTCTATCAAAACTCTAGCTGCATTTGTTTCTGCTTGTTTATGGGATTTGCCGAATGCAGATGACTCTTTTAATCCTTCGATAAATATATTGCAATAGAATCTTTCAGGGTCCCCATTTTTTTTTGAGACTTCAATTATTTTATAGACTGGCAAATCAAAACCTTTACTTTGGCACCACTCTTGCAATACTGTCTTAGATTTGAATTTATATGGAGATTTTAAAAATATTTCCGAATCTTCCTCCCAAATATCATCTAACCAAAGATTTACTTCCTTAATTGAACTAAAGCACTTATAGATAGCACCGATTAAAGCTTCTGTAGCTTCACAAATAATAGTATTTTTTGAATTTTCATCACCAATAGCTTTAGGTCCTTTAATTATTAATTTTTCTATATCAATTTTTTCGCCTAATTTAGTTAACCATTCATCACTTACAATTTGTGCTCTTAGCTCTGATCTTTCTCCTACACTCATTTGAGGATATTTTTTTTCAATAAAATTTGAAGCAGCTAATCTGAGCACTGCATCTCCGAAAAATTCTAGTTTTTCGTAATTTATTATTTTGTCCTCTGAGGAGTGGATAAATGCTTGATTAAAATCTTGAATAACTGAAATATCTTGATTTCTAATTATTTCAGAAAATCTTTTCGATTTAATATTTAAAGCCTTTAAGAAAGTAGTTATTTGATTAATTCTCTTTGCATTAATTATATTTGTCATCTGATTTGAATAATCACAACAATTAGAAAGCAGGTCATAAGCCGGGTTCTGTTCATCTTAATAAAGATGGGCAATCATCTATCTAGGACTGGAATTACTTCACAGTCTCAAGCGGCGCTTAAAAGTAGATTTTGTAATGGTCATAAATCTACTAAGCCTTGCTCCCAGCCGGGGTTTACCTAGCCAACACTTCTCAATGTTGCTGGTGCGCTCTTACCGCACCCTTGCACCCTTGCCATACATAAAGTATTAGGCGGTATGTTTCTGTGGCACTATCCTCACGGTTGCCCGCACTGGGAATTACCCAGCAAGCCTGACCATGTGGGAGCCCGGACTTTCCTCAAGAAAGTTTTATTTTGGAAACAAAATAAAACTTTCTTGCGATTGCCTCTCCTGCTTTTATTTAGCATAATGCTTATTACTCCAAAAAACATCTATTGGGGCTGTAGCTCAGCAGGATAGAGCAACGGTTTCCTAAACCGTAGGTCGTGGGTTCGAATCCCGCCAGTCCCGTAAAAATAAAAAACTATATGTAGTATGTGTGCAAAATTGCTACTCTCTAGCTAGCGTATAGTTAGTAGTAAATCTTTTATGGCTAAGTTGCATGATATGCGTTTAAAGCTCTTAATTCAACAAGAGCATGAACGCATTTCTAAGTCTCAACCTAATGATTTAGATCTTTCAATAGTTCAAGCAAGATGTTTGTGCTGGCTTGCTCTTTTGGCGGAAGCTCACGAAGATCAAGCAAATGATGCTGAAAAAAGAGGCGATGCCGAGCAAGCAATGGGATGGTTTGCTGATTCTATGAGGCTAAGAGATGTTATTAATTTGGTTACCAGTATTGAAATACCTTTGCCAGATAGTCCAGATTCACTCGATGAAAATGACGAATTATTGGATGGCCCGACAATTTTGCCTAAATAGTGAGATGATATGAAAAGAATTACATTTTCTTTTGGCTGAAGAACCATGTCAATGCTCTGATTGTCAGAGATTTTATAAAGAGCATGATCGTCTGATTAGAGAATTTCCTACTTTCAAGCAGCAACAAGAATTGAATTGGGCATCTATTCAATCTTTCAGAACTCTTTGTACAAAAATTACTGATGAGTTGCAGAGAGAATTATCTGAAAGAGAATCAAATGAAGATATCAGTCAAGAAGAAAAACATATTTCTAATTCAGAAATTACTGAAGCTTTAGATGAACTTGAAATTGTTAATGCTTATTTATATTCAATTGAAGCATTAATGGAAAGAATATTTGATACAAAAATTTCTAACAATATTGAATCTAAATTTAAAGAAATTGCAAATGAATTAGCTCCAGACCCATTAAATATGGATCGATTAATTTTGAATAGATTATTTCACCAAACTCCAGATTCGCCAGATAAGAAAAATATTAATTAGTTAATTCTTCGACATCGCAAGTAATTTCAACTGGCATTGGAGATACTTTCCAAATGGATTTGCAGTACTCTCTAATAGATCTATCTGAAGAAAAATATCCTGATCTAGCAGTATTTAATAATGCCATTTTATTCCAAGCTTTTTTATTATTCCAGCATTCACTTACTACATCCTGTTTATTTAGGTAGTCTTCAAAGTCAGCCATAACAAAGAATGGATCATGACCAGTCAAGCTATTTAATAAAGGTTTGAATAATTCTTTATCCCCATTGCTAAAGTGGCCTATTTCAATGAGGCGTATAACCTCTTTAAGTTCTGTACTTTGATCAATAAAAGTTTTTGGGGAATAATTGTTATTTTTTAAATTCATTATTTCGCTTTCAGTTTTACCAAAAAGGAAGAAATTCTCTTTTTTTACAAGATCTCTTAATTCCACATTAGCTCCATCTAAGGTTCCAATAGTTAACGCTCCATTCATTGCAAATTTCATATTTCCAGTTCCAGAAGCTTCTTTCCCAGCAGTTGAAATTTGTTCTGAAAGGTCAGTTGCAGGATAAACTATTTCACCAAGTTTAACGTTATAGTCCGGTAGAAAAACAACTCTCAATAGACCATCCATATCTGGATCAGAATTAACTACATCAGCAATACCATTTATAAATCTAATCATCAGTTTTGCCATAAAATAACCTGGTGCAGCTTTACCTCCAAATACTATGGTTCTTGGCACTTCATATTTGTTTTTACCATTTTTGATTCTTAAATATTGAGCAATAATTTGGAGAGCGTTTAAATGTTGCCTTTTATATTGATGTATTCTTTTTACTTGAACATCAAATAAACTTGATGGGTCTACAAGTATTCCAGTTTTTGAATGGATAAAACTAGCTAATTTTCTTTTGCCATTTAGTTTAGTTTCTTCAAATTTTTCTAAAAAATTATTGTCATCTTTTTTTTCTTCTAACTTCTTAAGAAGTTCCATATTTGTTATCCAATTTGGACCAACTTCTTCTTCTAGAAGGTTGGATAAAGATGGATTAGATAAGGCAACCCATCTTCTTGGAGTAACGCCATTAGTTACATTTGTAAATTTTTCAGGCCATAATGCTGCGAATTCAGGCAGAAGTTGTCTTTTAATTAGATCTGAGTGAAGAGCAGCAACACCATTTATATGATGAGCTCCTATTGTAGCCAAGTGAGCCATCCGAACTGATTTGGAGCCTTCTTCATCAATTATTGAGAGTTTTTGAAGGATCTTGTCATCTCCAGGATAACGTAGTCTTAATTGTTGTAGAAATCTCCAATTAATTTCATAAATAATTTCTAAATGACGAGGAAGAAGATCGTTAAATAAACCTAAATCCCATTTCTCTAAAGCTTCAGGTAGTAGTGTGTGGTTGGTATAAGCAACTGAGGAAGTTGTTATATTCCAAGCTTTATCCCAACCTATTTGATATTGGTCAATAAGAAGTCTCATTAATTCTGCAACTGCAATGGCAGGATGTGTATCATTTAACTGGACCGTCCAATGCTTAGAGAATTCTGTTATGGGAATTGATCTTTTTTCAAGACTTCTCAACATATCTTGTAGAGAACAACTTACAAAAAAGTGTTGTTGTTTGAGTCTTAATCTTCTTCCTTCGTCAGTTCCATCATTTGGATATAGAACTTTTGAAAGAGTTTCAGATGCAACTTTTTCTTCTACTGCACCATAATAATCACCAATATTGAATGCATAAAAGTCAAAACTTTCAGTTGCATCAGCTCTCCATAATCTTAATCTGTCACATGTATTAACTCTGTATCCTAAAACTGGAACATCATGAGGTACTCCAATCGCATGTTCTGAAGGGATCCATCTTGATCTGTAGTTTCCTTTATCATCTCTATAACTTTCAGTTCTGCCTCCAAAACCAACAAAACATGATTCGTCTGGTTGTGGAAGTTCCCATGGCCACCCACCTTTTAACCATTTGTCAGTGACCTCTACTTGCCAACCATCCCTAATTAATTGATTGAATATGCCAAATTCATATCTAATACCGTAACCAACTGCAGGAACTTGAAGAGATGCTAATGATTCCATATAACAAGCTGCAAGTCTGCCAAGCCCACCATTACCTAATCCAGGCTCTTCTTCAACTTCAAGAATTGTTGACAATGATTCAATGCCGAATCTTTTTAAAGCATCTTCTGCCTCCTGTGTTATTCCAAGATTGAGAAGATTATTACTTAATTGAGGTCCTATTAGAAATTCTGCTGATAAGTAGGCGACTGTTTTTTGTGGTTTTTTTCTTATGACTTCTTGGCTGGCTAAATATCGAGTCATTAGCCTATCTTTAACTGCATAGCTTAAAGCCATGTACAAGTCGTGAGGACTTGCAGAAGTAGCTAACTTTCCAAGAGTATAAAAAAGATGGGCTGTCATTCCTTGAAAAACAGCATCAGAATCCATGCCAGCTTTCTCAGGATCTAAATAACAGCCTGGGGTAGGCAAACGTAGATCAAAGGGTTCGTTGGTATTCATTGGATTAGCCATATAACAGACAATAGCCATTTTTTAGAAAATTTCTTTGTAGTAACTTCAGATCCACACTTGTTGAGTATTTTTGCTTTTTTCTTACATATTTCTTAAAGTGGGCCCTTAATAAACTATCTTCCAATTAAGTAGTTTATTTTTTCTCTCATTTCATATGTATTCTTTACTTGCTGAATTAAGTGCACATGATTTAGAAGTCGCTGAAACGTTGATAGGAGTTATAAGGTTTCTATTGATATTTTTAGCTGCAAGAGCATTAGCAGAAGTCTTAGTAAGATTAAGTTTACCAACCATTGTAGGCGAGCTTCTTGCAGGGGTTGTAATAGGGGCCTCAGGATTCCATTTGTTGATACCGCCCTCAGCTGGAACCGAATTAAATGAAGGGCTTGTAAATGTTATTAGCTCATTAGCGTCGATTCCACCAGAAGCTGTACCTGATGTTTATTTCGAAAGTTTTCCATCCCTCCAGGCAGTAGCAACTCTCGGGTTATATGCTCTTTTATTTTTAACGGGATTAGAAAGTGAGTTAGAGGAATTAGTAGCTGTCGGAGCTCAGGCTTTCACTGTCGCAATGGCTGGCGTAATTTTACCCTTTGCCTTTGGTACTCTTGGATTAATGTTTATTTTCCAGGTAGATCTAATTCCAGCAGTTTTTGCTGGAGCATCCATGACGGCAACAAGTATAGGAATTACTGCAAGTGTTTTTGGTGAGTTGGGATATTTAAAAACTAGAGAAGGGCAGATCGTTATTGGAGCGGCTGTTTTGGATGATATTTTGGGTATTGTTATTCTTGCAGTTGTAGTCGCCCTTGCTGCAGGAGGTTCTTTAGAAATTGCGCCCATTATTAAATTAGTTGCAGCAGCTGTAGTATTTGTTATTGCTGCGATCGCATTAAGTAGAACAGCTGCCCCAGGTTTTGACTGGTTATTAGATAGGTTAAAGGCCCCTGGAGCTGTAGTGGTAGCTTCTTTTGTGATACTTGTATTGTGTTGTTTTGTCGCAACAGCAATTGGATTGGAAGCAGCTTTAGGTGCTTTTGCTGCTGGACTTATTCTTAGTAGTTCTAAAAATAATCACGCAATTCAACAATCCGTTTTACCTCTAGTATCTTTATTCGCAACTATTTTCTTCGTATTAGTAGGTGCTGGAATGGATTTATCAGTTATCAATCCACTCGATCCAACAAGTAGGTCAGCACTTGTAGTTGCAGGATTTTTACTAGTTGTAGCAATTATTGGAAAAATTGCAGCAGGATGGGTATTTTCAAGTGATAAACCCACAAATAGATTAGTTGTAGGTTTGGGTATGATGCCTAGAGGAGAGGTTGGTTTAATATTCCTTGGATTAGGAACAAGCGCTAAGTTGTTAACTCCTTCTCTTGAAGCAGCTATTTTATTAATGGTTATTGGAACTACATTTCTTGCACCTGTTCTTTTAAGAATTGTTCTAAAAGATAAGCCCCCAAATGATGGCAATAAAATTTCAGATGATGTTGCAGCTGATCCTGTCGGTCTTCTTTAGGAAATAAGTTTATTAGAATTAATCAACATAGAATTTTCAATAAATGGAAAAATCAGCTCTGATAGATAGTGATGTAAATTTTGACTGGAATTTTTTAAATTACCCAATACATACTATTACTGCTAAGCCTAAGCAAATATCAAAAGAATGTGCAATTTTATTAATTCATGGTTTCGGGGCCTCTACGGATCATTGGAGATTCAATATCCCTACTTTAAGTAACAAATATGAAGTTCATGCGATGGATCTTCTCGGTTTTGGAAAAAGTCCTAAGCCCCAGGATGTTGAATATTCAGGATCTTTATGGAAGGATCAGGTTGTTGCTTATGTACAAGAGAAAATAAAAAAACCCACAATTGTTGTTGGAAATTCATTAGGTGGTTATGCGGCATTAGCAGCTGGTGCAGAATTAAATGATCTAAATGCAGGAGTGATATTACTGAATGCTGCAGGATATTTTAGTGAAGAAAAAACTATTAAAAAGAATATGTTGCAAACTTCAATTGAAACAGTTGCCGGCATATTTTTGAAAAATATTGTTCTTCAACGTTTGATTTTTGAGAATATGAGAAATCCAAAAAATATTAAAAAAACTTTAAATCAAGTTTATGTTGATAAAAAAAATGTTGATGATTTTTTAGTTGAGTCAATAAGGAAGCCTTCATTAGATTTCGGAGCTTTTAATGTTTTTAGAAGTGTATTTAACCCATCAGGTCCTCAGGGATTGCCGTTGGATAAGCTATTCGCAAAACTAAATGCACCATTATTACTTCTTTGGGGAGGGAAAGATCCATGGATGAACACGCCAAAAAAAAGAAATCTATACAAAAAATTTACACCAAAGAATACAAAAGAAATTATTCTTGATGCAGGACATTGCCCTCATGATGAGATACCTGAATTAGTTAATCAGCATATATTGGATTGGGTTGATTCTCTTTGAGTAACAGTTGTGCAAATTAAATTATCTAATAAGGACCAAGGGATTTTTGTCTTTCAATTAGATAAAAGTAATTACATTAAATTTTGTCCTGAAAGAGGAGGCGTTATTACAAATTGGGTTTCGGATGGTAATGAAATACTTTATTTCGATGAAACAAGATTTATGGACAAGACAAAAAGTATTAGGGGAGGCATTCCAATCTTGTTTCCAATTTGTGGAAATCTCAATACATCTAGTTCAGTATTTGGAAATGGTTATTTGCAATTACCACAACATGGTTTCGCTAGGGATTTGCAATGGCAATACTCCTTCAATGAAAATGAAAAATTTTTATGTTTATTCTTAAATGCATCTAAACAAACCAAAAAATATTATCCTTTCGATTTCGAACTAAAAATAGAAGTTACCTTGAAAATTAACTTTTTAGAATTTGAAATTACAATCCATAACAAAACAGATTTTGCTATGCCTATAAATTTTGGATTGCATCCTTATTTTAATATTTCGGATTTCAAAAATTTAGAGTTTGTTGATAATCCACTTAATTGTCAGGATCAAGAAAGGAATACTATAAGTAATACTTTGGATGAATTAAACAAAATTAATTTAGGAGTTGATCTACTTATGTATACTTCCGGTAGAAGCTCTTTTCGAGATAAGATTTTTAAAAGAGAGGTAACTTTAAATCATCCATATCCTTTTGATTTAGGCGTTATTTGGAGTGATCCTCCAAGAAGAATGATATGTCTCGAACCTTGGACTAGTCCCCGAAATTCTTTTGTTGATGGATTTAGAAACATTATGATTCCTTCAAATGATAGTAAAAGGTTAAATTCCTCAATACAAATAAAATCTCTTAAGTAATTTTGCAATACTTATGAAATTTGTCGTTATAGATGATGATCCCACAGGCTCTCAAACTGTTCACGATTGCTTATTACTGCTTAAGTGGGACTGCTCAACTTTAGTCAAAGGTTTTGAATCTAAATCTAATTTATTTTTTATTTTGGCTAACACAAGGTCACTATCTGAAAATGATGCGAAATTAACAATAGAGGAAATTTGCAAAAATCTTAAGACTGTAATTACTTCTCAAGCCTATGAAGAAGAAATTATTTTTATAAGTAGAGGAGACTCTACTCTTCGCGGACATAACTATTTAGAGCCAATAGCTCTAAATAGTTGCATAGGTCCTTTTGATGCTACTTTTCATATTCCAGCTTTCATAGAGGGTAAAAGATTAACAATTAATGGATCTCATTTTGTTGATAAAACTCCTATTAGTCAAACAATTTTTGCAAAAGATAAAATTTTTGGATATGAGACAAGTAATGTCAAGAATCTTTTATTTCAGCAGAGTAAATCGCAAATAAATTTTGAAGATATTCAAAATCTTTTATTGTCAGATATCGAAATGCTAAATGATGAAGAAAATAATATTGTTTTTAAAACACTAAAGAACTTGAAGAATAACAAACATGTAGTTGTAGATGTAGCAAATTATTCTCAACTCAAAAAATTTTCTTTAGTAATTAAAAAATTAATTAAACAAAAAAAATTCCTTTTTCGAACTGCAGCAAGTTTTATAAGTTCAATCTCTGAGAAAAAAAGTGTCTCTCAGAGTGAAATATTTTTCTCTAATTTAAGAATAAGAAATAAAGAAAAGAGTTTTCTTCCAGGATTGATAATTGTTGGATCTTATGTAGAACTTTCAACAATACAATTAAATAATTTATTAGAGATAAGTAATTGCAATCCAGTTGAATTAGATGTTTTTGAATTCTTTAAAATTACTTCATCAGATAATAATCAGAAGCGAAGGAATTTGTTTAAAAATAAATTTTTGAAAGAAATTAGATTTTCTTTTGAGAAAGGAAAAACTCCTGTTTTGTTTACTTCAAGAAAATTTATGACTTTAGATGCTTCTGGACTATTTAATTTCTATAATTTACTTGCTTGTTTTATTGCTGAATTAGTCGCAGATTTGAAGTATGAAATAGGATATTTGATTTCAAAAGGTGGAATAACAACAAATTTGATTCTTAGTAAAGGACTTAATGCAGATTATGTTTATCTTGAGGGACAGATTTTAACTGGCATTTCAGTGGTGACTTACAATCTAAAAAATGGCGAAAAACTTCCCATTGTTACTCATCCTGGAAACATTGGCACCAAAGATTCACTGGTTAGTATTTGGAAAGTTTTTGAAAATAAAAATAATTTTTAAAATTAGAAATTTGAGATAATTTCTTCAGCAAAACTGCTGCAGGATAAGGGTTCTACTTTTGGTTCCATTAAGCGTGCTAGATCATAGGTGACTTTTTTTTGCTCTATGGCCTTACTTAAACCATTAGTAATTAAGTTAGCTGCCTCATTCCAACCAAAATATTCAAGCATCATTACACCACTAAGAATTACTGAGCCTGGATTAATCTTATTTAAGCCTGCATGTTTTGGCGCAGTACCGTGCGTAGCTTCGAAAATTGCTGCATTATCTCCAATATTTGCACCAGGAGCCATACCTAGGCCACCAACAATTGCTGCAGCTGCATCAGAAACATAGTCTCCATTGAGATTTAAGGTTGCAAGAATTGAATATTCTTGAGGTCTAGTTTGTATTTGTTGAAATATACTGTCAGCTATCCGATCATCAATAAGAATAAGTTCTTTCCATTTTCCATCTCCGTGAGAATTTGATATTGATGCAATAACTTCTTTAATTTCTTCGCAAATGAATGCTTTTTTGTTATTTGTAAGCTTGTCAAAACCTGGTTCAATTTTTCGAGCATTATTTTCAATTGTAATTTCTGGATTTTTCTGAATATTATCTAAAATCCAGCTTTCTCTTTCTGTAATACAATCTTCTCTAAATTCATTTACTGCTAATTCGTATCCCCAATCTCTGAATGCACCTTCAGTATATTTCATAATATTCCCTTTATGTACAAGAGTCACATGCCTTTTATCTCCTGATAATCTTTTGGCATGTTCAATAGCTTTTTTAATATGCCTTTGGCTACCAGATTTACTCACAGGTTTTATTCCAATACCTGATCCGTCGGGTATGGATCTATTTTTTAAATTTTTACTTTTTGGTATGACAACGTTATTTAAGTGATTAATTAATTCAAGACAATTATTATCCTCCGCTTCCCATTCAATTCCCATATAGATGTCCTCAGTATTTTCTCTATAAACAATAACGTCTAAATTTTGGGGATTTTTATGAGGGCTTGGAGTTCCAGAATAATATTTGCATGGTCTAACGCAGCTATATAAATCAAATATTTGCCTTAATGCAACATTAAGAGATCTAATACCTCCACCGATGGGAGTCGTTAAAGGACCTTTGATTGCAACACCAAAGTGTTTGATTGCTTCAATAGTATCTTGAGGGAGGTAGTTATATGTTCCATACAGTTCACAAGCTTCATCACCTGCATAGACTTTAAACCAATTAATTTTTCTTTCATTTCCATAGCTTTTTTTAATAGCTGAATCAAGAACGATTTGAGTTGCAGGCCAAATATCAACTCCAGTACCATCACCTCTAATAAATGGGACAATTGGATTATTAGGAACATTAGGTTTGCCTTGATTAAAAGTTATTATCTCGCCTTCATAAGGTAAAGTTAATTTTTCAAATTTTGGCATAGCATTGAATTAATAAAAGATAACTCATTAAAGTTCCTCGTATTGTAATTTGCGATGAGTTATTTTCTTTAAAACCTAGAAATTAATTATTCAAATGTGAATAGAGAATAGTTTATTGATCAGCATTTCAACATCTTTATTAAAAGAAAAAGTAGTTAATAAGCAAGTTAGAGCAAATTATGTCATTTTCAAAAAAATACTCAGCTACTTATGAATGCGAGTTCAAATGTAAGTAATGTTGAAATAGCTAATAAAATTGCTTCCACTGCAGCTTTGTTTCGGAAATATTTTCCAGATGCAAGCGTAAACTTTAGTCCCTGGGATAATTCAAATAATGAATATATGCAAGATACTATTGATTTTGCTTTTCATTTCCCTGGTTGGAGTCCTCTTATTGAATGTAGAGCAATACTTTTACAATTAAGAGTTGAAAATGATAAAAATGGCAGAGTTCCGAAATTGTTGGGAATAATAATGCGAGGTATGATTGTTCCCTCCGAGAGATGGAGAGTGGCTACCATCGGTGATTGGGAAATGACTGGTACTCATCTACCGCAAAAGGAACAAAAAGATAACCTGTTTTTGGTTTGTAAGGAACTTTATAAGCTGTTCTCTACAACATCCGCTGGTAACAAAAATTAGCTGTTTTATGTATTTTCCTTGTAGATTAAATACACTTACAAAAATAATTCAAAATATATGGCAGTTGCTCTTGCAGGACAATTAAGAGAAGGGACAAAAAAATCCCATACTATGGCAGAAAATACTGGCTTTGTGGCTTGTTTTTTAAAAGGAGTTGTTGAAAAAAAATCTTATAGAAAATTAATTAGTGATTTATATTTTGTTTATGCAGCTATGGAAGAAGAAATTGAAAGACTGGTAAATGAGGAACATCCCGTAATAAAACCTATAGGTTTTAAATCATTATTCAGGAAAGAAACTCTTGTAAATGATCTTAAATTTTATTTTGGTGAAAACTGGAAGAACGAAATTAATATTTCTCATTCAGCAAAAGAATATGTTGAAAGAATACGAGAGGTCGCTAAAAATTCACCAGAGCTCTTAGTTGGTCACCACTACACTCGCTACATAGGAGATTTATCTGGGGGGCAAATCTTGAAAAGGATCGCTAAAAAAGCATTAAATTTGCAGGGAAATGATGGTTTAAATTTTTATGAGTTTGAATTAATTGCTGATGAAAAGAAATTCAAGGAAGAATATTCCCTTACTTTGAATCAACTTCCTATAAATCAAAAGACGGCTGATCAAATTATTGATGAAGCTAATCAAGCTTTTACTTACAATATGAAAATGTTTAAGGAGCTTGAAGGAAACTTGATTGCTGTTTTAGGCAAGATTGTATTCAATTACATTACAAAAAAAGTTAGGAAAGGAAGTACCGAGACCTAATATTTATGTTTGATTCATTAGTTGATTTCCTTAAAACCAATATTGATCAATTAAATGGACATGAAGTACAAATATCTAGTGAATTCAAAGAACATCACAATGAAGACTCAAAATATATTATTAAAAATTGGCTTTTTTCATCTCCAGAATATAGAAAGTGGCGAATAACAAGATTAGATGGTGGCAAAAAACTGCAAGTGTTTAATACGGTCGCATATCCTAATTTTGAAAGTGAATTGCCTATTTTAGGAGCTGATATTTTATGGTTTGGAACTTCTCAAAAGTTATTAGCAATACTTGATTATCAACCTTTAATTCAAGAAAGCAAATATCTTGAAAAATATTGTTCAAGTTTAGGTATTATTAAAGAAGAATATTCTGCATTTGATAATAATAAAATGAAGAATATATATGATTCAAAAAAGTATTTTTCCCCATGGGTGATTATATGTAGAGGAAATAAATTAAATCTTGATAGAGATTTAAATGATATATTCCATTCATTTGTAAATAATTATTTGAACATTTATAAATCGAATCCTGTTAATCAATTTTTAAATTCAGAAGAAATAAAGATTAATCAAATTAAATATGATAAGTACAGTTTTGAAAAAGACCCTGCAGATAAATTGTTTAAATCTTTTTTTGGAGAAAAATGGACAAAAAAATTTATCAATAAATTTCTATTTACACTAAATAATGAGATTATTCATTGAATGTTAATACAAGATACTATTTTTTATAGGCCAGATTGGAGATGGCATAATTTTTTAAAATATTTAACAAATAATTTAAGTAAATATAACTGCTTAGAAAAAACAATACCCTCGGAATATTCTTATAAAGATTCAACTTATGGTTCAAAAAAATCAAAAAAAAATGTGAATCTATCTACTTGGGGTGTAACGCATAAAAAAAGAATTAAATTCGCAAGGGCAGTTTGCATAAATAGTCCAAATTATTCTGTTTTGAATTTTTTAATTATTCCTAATACTATTTATAATGTCCCATTTTTTGGAGTAGATTTTGTTTCTCTACCTAATAGTTATTTATTAGTGTTAGATTTTCAGCCTTCATTAAAAATACAAAATCAATACAATAATGATTTATTAGAAAAACTTATAAAACTTAAAAATCATTGTCATTCATCACTCCCATTAGCTGAAAAAATGTCTGCTGATGTAGCTAGATTTTTTTCTCCAGGAGTAATATGGTCAAAATTACCAAAAGAAGAAAGGAGTGATTTTTTAATTACTAATCAGCTGTATACTTCATTTAAGGAATATCTTGATTTGTATTTGGAAATTCTTTTCGAAAGCAAAGAAGTCAATATTGAACTACAAAAAGAATTAACAAATGGTCAAATTAATTATTTAAATTATAGAAGAGATAACGATCCAGCAAGACCAATGTTGTCGAGTTTGTTTGGTCAAGAATTTACTGAATCTTTAATTGAAGAAGTTTTATTTACTACTTAAAAGTCTTATAATTTATTGGAATTTGAAATCATATGAATAAAATTTCTGTTCTTTTTGTATGTTTGGGAAATATTTGTAGGTCTCCTGCAGCAGAAGCTATCTTTATAAGTCTACTTGAAAACAAAGGACTAACCGATGGCTTTATTGTAGATTCTGCTGGAACTGGGAGTTGGCATATTGGAAAAAAAGCTGACTCAAGGATGAGAATTGCGGCAGAAAGAAGAGATATACATATCTTAAGCAGAGCTCGTCAAATTACTAGCAAAGATTTTGGCGAATTTAACTATATTCTTGCGATGGACGATTCAAATTTTAGAAATATTCAAGATCTTAAAAATAGAACAGCTTCAACTGGTTTTGCATCAATTAAAAAAATACAAAATTTTAGATCAGTTTTTAATGAGCAAGAAGTTCCTGACCCATATTTTGGAGGTGATGAGGGCTTCGATTATGTCCTTGATATTTTAGAAGACTCTGTAAGCGGTTTTTTGGAAAGTATTTCTTGAATTTATTTGATCTCACTCTCTTTAGGAATCTTGTCATTATAAAGATCGATAATTTTATCCACTACCTCATTAATTGAATATCCATCCGTAATAATTTCTATTGCGTCATTCGCTTTTATTAGAGGTGAAATTTTCCTATTGGAATCTTCAGAATCTCTTTGCTTTATAAGTTCTTTTAATTTATGAAGGTCTATTTCTTGTAAGTCTTTACTATTTTTATCAGATTTTCTTCTTTTTGCTCTTTCATCGATGCTAGCAGTTAAAAATATTTTAAGTTCTGCATGAGGAAAAACAGTAGTTCCTATATCTCTTCCCTCAGCTACAAGTCCGCCTGATTCTCCAATTTTTCTTTGTTCTTCTACTAAGAATTCTCGTACTTCTTTTATAGAAGAAATTTTAGAAACGATGGAACTTATCTTTTGCGACCTAATTTCTTCAGTAACACAGTAGTTGTTAACATAAACATCCTGATGTGAACTTGTATTCGATTTGAAAACAATAGATATATCTTTAAGAATGTTCTGTAATTTATTTTCTTTTTTAAAATCAATATTTTCTTTTATGATGAGCCAACTCAATGCCCTATACATTGCTCCAGTATCTAAATATAAAAGTTTAAGTTTCTTTGCTATTAACTTTGTTACAGTACTCTTACCAGACCCTGCAGGACCATCAATTGCAATAATTGGCCTTCTTTTCATAAGAAAAACGTGATCAATTAATCTTGTCTCTCCACATCTTATCGCACCAGCCAGTAACGAAATATTATCCTCAATTTTTGCTTTTTGGAGTGTATAAGGGTGCAAATGTTCTAAATATTCAATTGAAATTTTTTTTTCTGATAGCTTTTTAATTATTTCTTTTAAATTGATCTTTTTTTCTTTTTGAAAATTTTTTTTTGCTTCTAATAACTCCCTTGAAAAAAAACTAATCAATTTTCTTTCGTTTTTTGATAAATGTACATTACGAGAACTTAAAGGAATCCCATCAAAATCTCTTTGTGTAGGAATAGATTTTATAGCAATATTTAATTTCTTTCTTAGGACAAGATTTTTTAAAATTAAAAGTTGTTGCCAATCTTTTTCTCCTAAGTAAAGATTTTTTGGCTTGATGAGATTAAGTAATCTATAAACTACTGTGCAAACGCCATCAAAATGTCCAATTCGATTTAATCCACATAATGCAGAAGATAATTCTATTGGAGCTTTTAGGAAGCTAATATTATTATTCGGTGGATATATATCTTCATTACTTGGGATGAAGATGGCATCTGCACCATTTGAAAAGGAGATATTTATATCATTATCAATTGTTTTAGGGTAATTCTCTAAATCCAACTTGTTATCAAATTGAAGTGGATTAATAAAAATACTTACCAAATTAATATTAGAATTGTCATTTTTTGCTGTTGATATTAGTTTTATATGTCCATCATGAAGATTACCCATTGTTGGAATGAAGTTAATTTCACTATCTATATCTTTCCTCCAATTTTCTATTTCTTCAGTTTTCCTTATGATTAACTTCTTCACTTTGTTTTTAAAAAATAAATCTATTTGATAAATAATTACTGGACAAAATCAATCTTAGGAGGAAGATCTATATAGAGAAAGTCTATCATTTTTATTTCATGGATTACAAAACATCAGGTGTTGATATAGAAGCTGGGCGAGAATTTGTTTCCGAAATTAAACAGGCAGTTGAAGGAACACATACATCTAATGTGATTGAGGGTATTGGTGGGTTTGGAGGTTTGTTTAGAATTCCTATCGATAGTTTTAAAAAACCAGTTCTTGTTTCAGGAACTGATGGTGTTGGAACAAAATTAGAATTAGCCCAAAGTAAAAACTTCCACTTTGAGGTTGGTATTGATTTAGTTGCTATGTGTATGAATGATATTATTACAAGTGGGGCAAAACCTTTATTTTTTTTGGATTATATTGCTACTGGTAAACTTGATAAGAATCAATTATTGAGGGTTGTTAAGGGAATTTCACATGGCTGCGGAGAAAATAACTGTTCATTACTCGGCGGAGAAACTGCTGAGATGCCTGGATTTTATTCAAAAAATAAGTATGATCTTGCAGGATTTTGTGTTGGAATAGTTGATGAGGATAAGCTTATTAATGGTAAAAAAGTATCTGAAAATGACTTAATAATTGCTTTAAAAAGTAATGGAGTTCATAGTAACGGCTTTAGTTTAGTAAGAAAAATTATTCAAAATAATAATCAAATAGATAAAGAATTTGAAAAAGTTTTTCACTTAAATTTTTATGATGAGTTATTGAAACCTACAAAAATTTATAATAATGTGATTAACCAAATGTTAACTGAAAATATAGAAATTAAAGCAATGTCTCATATTACTGGGGGAGGAATTCCAGAAAATTTACCAAGATGTATGCCTTCTGATTTTATTCCTTATGTAGATACCGGTTCTTGGGAAATACCTATTATATTTAAATTCCTCAAAGAGAAAGGATCGATTCCTGAAAAAGATTTTTGGAATACTTTCAATCTTGGAGTAGGATTTTGTTTAATTATTGATAAACAATTTAAGGATCCGATATTAAATATCTGTAAAGATAATGAAATAGATAGTTGGGAAATTGGAAAGATAGTTCGAAAAAATGATTCAACGATTAGTAAATTTTTGCCAGAAATTTTAACTTAAATTTTTTTATCTTCTTTTAATGAGTTTTAAAAAATTATTTTTTATACCCAAATGAAAAAGTTAGGTGTAATATAATAAAATTACCGCCGAATTATATCGGAAGTTTAAGTATTAAGATTTAACCTTTTATTCAATGCCCTTTGCAAATAATCAAAGAATTACACGTAGACGTAGTTCAGCTGGCCCTACACCTCCCAAAAGACCATTAGGTAATAATTCTGAATCAATGAGTAGACAGGCTCAGGGTCCAAGACCAACTTTTTTGACGCTAAGGGATCATGGGAAAGTTTTTGTTGCTGATTTACCTAATTTGTCGGATGGTCAATTAGCGCATATTAGTAAAGAAGCTAATGAAGTTTTAAATAGTTTGGAAAAAAGACTTAGCGATCTTGAAAATGAGCCTAATGTTAGTAATCCTGAAAACGATACGCTGATAAAAGCATCTACCAAAAGAGATGTCACACTGAGGTTTATTAAATCAATTGAGGAAGAACAAGAACATAGAAAAAATAATCCTGCTTTACGAGATGCTGCATCCGAATCGCTACCGAGAACTTTTCTTGAGGTTGCTAGACATAGATTGCCAGGTGCAACTTTTGATTCACTACTTCGAGAGGCTCTTGAAGCTTGTGCAGTTGATGAGAGTACTGAAGAAAATCAAGTTATTGATGAGCCTAAAGAAACTGTAAAAATCATGGATATACCCTCTTCCAACACAAATGCTTCACTTGTTGTTAGTATCGACTCAAGTGATGATACCTAGAATGGCTCTATTTGATTCAACACAAGATTTAATAAGTTTTAAGAATATAAATATTTCAAAGATTAACCCTTCTTCAGAGAAAGATCCTATTTTATGTAATCATTGCAAAAGGACTGCATCAAATGGTGTTAGATGTTTAGGGATGTGTGTAGCAGATAATGATTACTAAAATAGTTCAAATTTTTATATAAATAATTGAAACTTTTTACCGTCTATTTAAGATTGAGTATTTTCGAAAATTTCATTATTAAATGTGAAAAAAATTAAAACAGGGGGGACCCAGATTCGAATAAGGTTTATCTTTTAAAGTAGTAAGCTATTACTAACTTCTAAAATATTATCCGTAACTTGCTGTCTGTTTGCTTTCCATAAATCTCATTATTAATAACTTTGTTTGATTTTTATTGAATACGAAATTGCACTCTGGACAGCAAGGATTAATTAGAAAAATACAAAAACAATATTCAGTGTAAATTGATTTCTAATAAACTTTTAAAAGTTTAAAAGGTTTTAACTATTGACTTTAGATGATAAAAAAAGAGAGTATGGATAAATATATTTCTATTAGTATAGAAAAGTAGGAATATGATTTTGTCTTAAATTGAGTTTTTTAAGAAGTTGATTTTACTAAAAGTCTTTGACAATAAATTAACTGAAATTTTTTCTTTAAAAAGGAAATTTCAACCTTTTTTAATTTTTAATGTATTTTTATTATTTTTGACATTTAATATATCTAAAGCAGATACGAATAATTCTACTAATTCAAAGAATAATCAAATAGAAATAGAATATTTAGAATCAAGAAATGAATTAGAGGATTACATTTTTGATACTGGCGATTCAATTTCTTTAGAATTTTATCCTGCGGTTGAATTAAGTGGAGTTTATACAGTTAATGAAGAGGGAGAATTATTCTTACCAATGTTGGATGAAACATTTGTAAGAGGACTAACAAAGTCTGAATTAAAAACTTTATTAGAAAAAAGATACGATGATTTTCTTATTGATCCAGAAATAAAAGTAAAGATCGCAGTATTTAAAAGTATTAGAGTATTAGCAAGAGGTGAGTTGAGGAATCCTGGTTTTTACAAATTTTCTGCTTATTCATCACCTTCAAGGATAACTTTAGAAAAAAAAGATAATTCTGAGTTGGATTCATTGATAGAAAATTACAATGAGCAATCAGATTTAAGTCAAAATTTGCAATCAGATAATCAATCTTCACAAGATTTAGAAGTCAAAAGATCAAGTGAAAATCTAACTACTATTTCTGATGTAATTAGAAAAGCTGGTGGCATAACTTCACTAACTGATTTATCTAGAATTGAAATTATAAGAGATGTACCTCTTGGAAAAGGCGGAGGCAAAAAGAGAGCGATTATTGATTTTAGTACTTATATAAATTCATCAGATACTACTAACGATATACGTATATTTGATGGAGATAGTTTATTCTTTCCAAAACTGAGTAAAGCTAATACAAATCAAATACCAAAATCGATTTTATCTGGTATTACTCCAAAATTTATTACAGTAAGTCTTTTTGGTAGAGTTGAAACTACTGGAGTGGTAAAACTCCCCATTGAAGCTGTCCTATCAGATGCTATTGATTTGACTGGACCGATAAAACCTCTCTCGGGAAAAATTGTTCTTATAAGGTACTCGAACAATGGAAGAGTTATTAAAAAAAATATTTCTTATTCTGCAAATGCAAAAAGAGGATCCAAAAGAAATCCTTATTTAAAAAAAGACGATTTAATATCAGTGAAAAGTAGTTTTTTTGGAAAAACTACTGGTGTAATAAAAGAGATTACAGCTCCTTTTGTGGGTATTTATTCAACTAAAGAATTAATAGAAGGTTTTAGTGAATAATTAAGAATTTTATTGTAAGTCTAATTATTTTGATTTTTTAGGCAGAAATAGGATACTAGTATTAGTTGATTTAAAATCTATAAAAATCGCTTTATACTTGCTGTCAACTAAATTTGCTTATTGATGTATAATCGTTTTTCAAAACTTACTGTGCTGGAAAGGATAACAGTAAAAATGATTTCAAAATTGAAGAAGGCGGCACCCAGATTCGAACTGGGGATAAAGGATTTGCAATCCTCTGCCTTACCACTTGGCCATGCCGCCGAAAAAGATTCAATTAAGTCTTCTTATGATCTTAACAGTAAGAGGCATCATTCTCTGTTATTTATATGCAATGGCCATGGAGAAGATGTAATCGCATCGGAAATAATAAAAAGATTACTAAAAAAAATAAAATATAAAAGTATCGAAGTTTTGCCTTTAGTAGGAAATGGAGATGTATTTAATTCCATAAAATCAAAGAATTTTCGTAAAATAGGATTTTTAAAAGAGTTGCCTAGTGGAGGTTTTAGTAATCAAAGTCTGAAGGGATTTGTGCTTGATTTGTTTGCAGGATTTTTAATCGATAATTTAAGAAATTTTCTACTTGTAAAACAGAAGTCAAAACATAACTACAAAATTATCGCAGTAGGCGATTTCTTGCCATTACTATACGCTTGGAGTTCAGAATGCGAATTTAGTTTCATTGGAACTCCTAAAAGCGATCATACTTGGAGTAGTGGGCCAGGTTGGGATTTAAGCGATTTTTATCATAAGTTGAAAGGTTCTGAATGGGATCCATGGGAAATGTTTTTAATGAAATGTCCAAGATGTAAAAATTTAATTATGAGAGATAAAATTACAGCTAATAATTTGAATAAGAAAAATATTGATGCAAAATACTTGGGTAATCCAATGATGGATTTTGTTAATGAAACAAACGATAAAATATCAAATATTATTTCTTTTAAAAGGATTATTTTATTAGTTGGAAGTAGATATCCAGAAGCTCTTAAAAATCTTGATAATTTTCTAAATTGTTTGCAAGATTTTCATTTATCAAAGGATTTGGTTATTCTTTTGCCTTTGAGTATTAATGCAAATGTGATTCAAATTGAAAGTTATTTAAATAAATATGGTTTTATAAAACAGAGTAAAGTTAAATTTCTAATTAATGAAGATTCAGTATGGAAAAAGAAAGATCAATATGTAGTGATTGGTAAAGGTAAATTCAATTTATGGGCCAATATGGCAGAAGTTGGCTTGTCTAATGCAGGAACTGCTACAGAGCAAATTGCTGGCCTTGGAATTCCATCTCTCTCTCTACCGGGACCTGGACCACAATTCACAAAATCATTTGCAAAAAGGCAATCAAGATTATTGGGCGGTAGTGTTATAGTTTGCAAGAACAAAAAAATTCTTTTAAAACGTTTAAGTTTACTTTTGAAAAAAAAAGTTTATAGGTTAGAACAAGCAAAAATAGGCAAAAAAAGAATGGGGGAAGCCGGAGCAAGTAAGAAAATCGTAGATACCATAAACCTTCATTTGTTATCTTAGTAAATGGCACTAGCTTATTAATTATTAATTCTTTTATGTATCCAATAAATGATCGGCAATATCTAAAAATTTGTGCAGAGATTGCAAAACTTATGAGTATAAGCTTATCTTCTGCTAAAAAGAAAGTAGAAATTCAACTTGCAAAAGAAGGATCGAAAACTATTCAAGAAAAAATACAAGTTGCTCAAAATGTTTTAAAAATTTGTCAAAAAAATGATGGAGATCAACTAAGTTCTTCAAGAATACTTGATAAGCTTATGAAAACTCTTGATGGTGAAGATAATTTTTTAACTGAAGATTGATTCTTAATGTTCAAATATATTTGAGAATTTTAGTATGTCTAAATCAGCATGTACAGAAACTGTTTCGAAACATTTTTGAGCTAATTCATATCTATTCTCTCTTTTTAAGATAACTTTTAATTTAAGCATAGCTTCAATTAAATATCTAACATCATTTGCTGCATAATCTAGTTGATCTTTTGTTAAATCTTCGTTGCTACCCCAATCACTACTTTGCGAGCTTTTGTCCAGTTCTATACCTAACAATTCATTAATTAAATCCTTTAAGCCGTGTTTATTTGTATAAGTTCTTGCCAACTTACTAGCAATTTTTGTACAAAAAATATTTTTTGTATTAATTTCAAGATTGCATTTTAAAGCTGCTACATCAAATCTCGCATAGTGAAATATTTTAGTAATTTTGTCATCTTCAAGAAGTGCTTTTAAATTAGGTGATGAAGACGTATTAAGTTCGATTTTTATACAGGATGTTCTTTTAAATTCATTGCATATTTGTACTAAACAGAGTCTATCTCTTCCATGAATTAAGCCCATTGCTTCAGTGTCAATAGCAAGGTACGATGATTTTTTGTAAAGATTGTATAAATCTACTGTTAAATCGCTATAAAGAAAATCAATATTTTTATTTTCAATAGTCATTTTTAATAAGTTTTTAAGGTAATTTAAAATTTAGAATATTACTTAAGATTTTATTTAATTAAGAATTTTTATCTAATGGGAATATTTTACAGAACAATTCTAAAAAATTATAATAAGATGTAACTTTAATTTTTATTCTCGAGTTACTAGAAAAAATTATTTAATGTCATATTCCTTAAATTCTACATTATTGCTGACAATTCTCTTAGCCATAGGATTATTTTTTTTTCTTAGGGCTTCCAGTAAAGATAGAACAACCATCGTTGAGATTTCATCTTCTCAGAAGCCAATTAAGGTTTTAAATGGTTTATGTGAATGGCTTAATTTGAGGGGATGGAAGCAAACAGGAGGAGATTTTGAACAAAGAATTTTAATATTTAAGGGTCAAGTTGTTTCTAGTAAATTTTTAGCAATTTTTTTAGGTTTTCTTGGCGGTTTTGGTTCTTGTGCTTTGGGATTAGTAATTATTCAAATATATCCCGAATTAGGTTGGTGGCCTATTCTTTTGGGATTAATTGGTGGCCCTTTGTCTGGAATTGTTTACTTTAAAAAATCAGCTAGAGAGGAGAAATTTGAATTAAGGTTGCTAAATGAAAATGAAAATGATTCAACTTTTATGAGACTTAGAGCCCATAGGGATGAATTAATCTCTTTAGAAAATGAACTCGGAGAAAAACTTCAATTGAAAAGTGACGGTTCTTTATTTAAAACACCTATTTAAGATACTTGAAAATTTTATTTGATAATTTTTAATCAAAAATATTATTCTCCATACAGAATTTTTCTAACTCTTTATCATTAAACCAATCTTGGGGTTTTGTAAAAATTGATGTGAGAAATTCCTCTCGAGAGCCATTTTTAGCTTTATATCCATATTCCCATCTAGCTAAAGGCGGTAAGGACATTAATATAGATTCAGTTCTGCCATTTGTTTGTAGCCCAAAAATCGTCCCTCTATCCCAAACTAAATTGAATTCGACATATCTACCTCTTCGATATAGCTGGAATTCTCTTTCTTTCGGTGAATATTTTTGAGAAGCTCTTTTTTCAATAATGGGCAAATATGAAGGTAGGAATGCCTGCCCACAGTTTTCTGCTAAAGAAAATAAATTATCCCAATTTAAATTAGATCTGCCAACATTTTGTGAAGCTTTTGATGCTTCTCCATTTTTATTATTTCCTCTATAAATATTTCCTGAACCATCTTGATAATCATAAAAAATACCTCCTATACCTCTAGATTCATTTCTATGTTTCAAGAAGAAATATTCATCACACCATGGTTTGAAAACTTTATGCAAATCTTGATCAACTTTCTCACAAGCTTTTTTATGCTCATTATGAAAATTCCTTACATCAGAAAGATAAGGATAAAAAGGGGTTAAGTCTGCACCTCCTCCAAACCACCAAACAGGACCAGCTTCGAAATATCGATAATTCAGATGAACTGTGGGAATATAGGGATTCTTAGGATGCAAAACCATAGAAGTTCCCGTAGCAAACCATTCATGACCTTTTGCTTCGGGCCTTTGAGAGATTATAGATTGAGGTAATTCTTTTCCTTGTACTTCCGAGAAATTTACGCCTGCTTGCTCAAAAATAGAACCATTTTTCAATACTCTAGATCTTCCACCGCCACCTTCGTCTCTTAGCCAGGATTCCTCTGTAAATTTTCCTTTTCCATCTACATTTTCAAGTCCTGAACAAATTTTGTCTTGTAGAGTTAATAAGAGATTTTTAGTTTTTTCTCTCGAGTTTTTAGGAGGTTCTTTCAACATGTATTTAGTAAATCTTGAAGAAAAAAAATTTTTTGGTTAATTATAAGTTTCTCTTTATAATTTCTCTTAGGGGGACCTTATTGCCTATTATTTGATAGTTCGACATAGTTCTTAATCTTTTAAACAGTCGACTACCTTGTCAAAATATTTAAAAATTTAATGACCACAATAGAAGATGCGAATTTAGCTTTACAAAAAGTTCTAGATGCTGGATCAAAGAAAAATGTAATTGAATTAGCTTGGATTAAAAATGTAAGAGTAACTATACCGAGAGTAATCGTAACATTATCATTACCATCGTTTGCAAATTCTCAAAGAGATAGAATTGTACAAGAGGTTAGAAGGGTACTACTGGATTTTGAAGATATTAATGATGTTCAAATAGAAATAGATAATAATCCTTCCAAAACAGAATCTCAAAATCAAAGTAAAGTGCCTGAGTTGCAGATGATTGATGGGATTCGGCATATCATAGCTGTTAGTAGTGGTAAAGGTGGAGTTGGAAAAAGTACCATTGCAGTTAATCTCGCTTGTTCTCTAGCTAAATTAGGTTTAAAAACTGGTTTGCTGGATGCCGATATATATGGACCTAATACTCCCTCAATGATGGGAGTTGCCGAACAGAATCCAAAGGTTACAGAAGGTAGTGGCAGTGATCAAAGGTTAATACCAATATATAAATATGGAATTTCATTGGTATCCATGGGTTTTCTCATAGAAGAAGGTCAGCCAGTTATATGGAGAGGACCAATGCTTAATAGTATTATTCGACAATTTTTGTACCAAGTTGAGTGGAATAATCTTGATTTTCTGGTTATTGACTTGCCTCCAGGAACGGGAGATGCTCAAATATCTCTTTCTCAATCTGTTCCTATAACTGGAGCTATTGTTGTCACCACTCCTCAACAAGTATCTTTGCAAGATGCAAGGAGGGGATTAGCAATGTTCAAACAACTTGGAGTGCCGTTACTGGGAATTGTAGAAAATATGTCAGTATTTATTCCGCCGGATATGCCAAGTAAAAAATATGAAATTTTTGGTAAGGGTGGAGGTAAAATATTAGCTAAAGAAAATGATTTGCCATTATTAGCCCAAATTCCTATTGAAATGCCTCTCGTTGATGAAAGCAATAGGGGTGTACCAATATCAATAAGCCAGCCCAATAAAAATAGTTCTATTGCTTTTAGTAATTTAGCTCAATTAATTAAGAGTCAATTTGTTAATAGATAATTGATGTTTAGGAGAATTTCTTTATTAAATAAGAGAGGATTTTTCCCAAAAAAAGAAAACTTTAAGAGAGGTTTTTTATTTTCTCCACTACTTATAATTCCTCTGTTTTTGGTTATTATTTCGGGTTTATTAATAAAAAGTATTCAGGGTGATTTTTTAGTATCGAATTATTTGAGTCATATTTTTACTGGTTTTTTAGGTTATTTTTTAGCATTTTTTATTTCTTATATACCGTTAGAGAGACTAAGAAAGTACTTAGTACCATTTTATTTGTGTACTTTAATATCCTTATTACTAATATATTTCTTTGGGATATCAGTTTCTGGAGCTCAAAGGTGGTTAAACTTGGGTATCTTTTCTTTTCAGCCTTCAGAAGTAGCTAAACTAAGTACTGTATTAACTCTTGCTTTAGTACTCGACAAAAAAATAATTTGCACAATAAGGGACTTAATTTTGCCCTTATTAGTAGTAGTTATTCCTTGGTTATTGGTTTTCTTTCAGCCGGACTTAGGTACCTCTTTAGTTTTAATTGTTTTGACAGGTGTGATGCTCTACTGGTCGCAAATGCCCATAGAGTGGATTTTGTTATTAGTATTTTGTCTTGTCACTTCTATATTGTATTTGACCTTACCAAATCTTCTTGTTTTCTGGATTCCATTTATAGGATATCTTGCTTATAGATCTTCGAGAAAGAAAATTATTTTTCCTGCTATCGCGATTTCTTTTCATTTATTAGTGGCAAAATTGACACCATTTTTGTGGCAATATGGCTTAAAAGAATATCAAAAAGATAGATTAGTTTTATTTTTAGATCCAAATAGAGATCCATTAGGTGGTGGATATCATTTGATACAGAGTCAAATTGCAATTGGTTCTGGAGGATTATTTGGTACTGGTTTGCTAAAAGGTAAGCTGACTAATTTGCAATTTATACCAGAACAACATACTGATTTTATATTCAGTGCTTTAGGCGAAGAATTGGGTTTTGTGGGGTGCATAGTAGTTTTATTTTTGTTCTTTTTTTTGATAAAAAAACTTATTAATACTGCAACAATTGCCAGGACTAACTTTGAATCTCTAATTGTTATTGGAATAGCCTCAACTTTTTTGTTCCAAATAATTATTAACTTATTTATGACTATTGGATTAGGACCAGTTACTGGAATCCCCCTTCCTTTTATGAGCTATGGTCGAACGTCATTGGTGACCAATTTTATATCCATTGGATTTGTTTTATCTATATTAAAACGTTCTAGATCACTAAGAATTTGATGAAATCACAAATAACCATAAAAAAAATTCAAGAGCTTTTGATTAAAGGAGTTAAAAAAATATATGTGGATGATGATACATCCAGAAGAATGTGGTGGGCTTCTTTAGAAGTTATTCAAAAAGATTTCCTTTATCAGAATTATAAACAGGGGGGGATATGGGTTGCCTCGCCTTTGCCAGCCTTTAATGATAAAAAATTTTTAAATCAACTTCATGGATGGCTTTGGTCTCCTGAGGGGTTTCCATACTTTCAAAATGAGAATGCAGGTTTTTTACCAGTCAATAATTCAGAAAAGATAAAAAACGATTTCGATTTAATTAGTAATTATAAAGTTTTAAACCTTTGTCAAGAAGATGGCTATGAACCTTTTTTGATGATAATCACTCCAAATTTTCAATGCGTATTATCAATTGTAGGAGAAAAAGATAAGAAAATTCTATTAATGAAGTGTGATGAAGAGAGCCTTAAACTTTCAATTGAATTAATGCATGCAAAATTAAATCAAGAAAATTATGAGGAAGGAGTAAAATTTCGTAATGCAATTAATAACTTAGGCAATCTTAATGTTAATAATCAATTTGAAAAATTATTTTGGCCAATATTATCGGCAAAATTAGCAAATTTCACGCCAAATCACAATATACAGAATTCTGTGAATAATGATGAAAAAAATGTGCAAATAACTGAAGCAAAATTATTACGTGCAATATCTCATGAAGTAAGAACTCCTTTGACAACAATAAGAACCTTAATAAGTTCTACTTTAAAAAAATATAAAATGGATGAATCAATGAGAAATCGTTTAATTCAAATAGATAATGAATGTAATGAACAAATTGATAGGTTTGGTTTAATCTTTAATGCAGCAGAATTAGTTGGTAATGAATTGCCATCATTGAATAACTTGGCGAAAATTAATTTAGCCGAAATTTTCAAAAAGCTTTCTCCTTTATGGAATAAACAATTAAACCGACGTGGTATTTCTTTGAAGATAGATATCCCTAAACAACTTCCACAAATTTTGAGTGATTCTGAAAAATTAGAATTAATGTTAAGAGGATTAATTGATAAAAATACTAGAGGATTAAAAGAAGGTAGTACATTAATTTTAGAATTAAGACCAGCTGGTCAAAAACTCAAACTTCAACTCAAAGTACAAAAATTAGATAACAATCAAAATGAAAATCTAAAAAAAGATAACGGTTCTGATATTGGCCCTGTTTTAAATTGGAACCCTCAAACTGGAAGTTTACAACTTAGTCAAAATGCCACTCAAAAGTTGTTAGCTAGTCTAGGAGGGCATGTTACACAAAGACGTGATACAGGTTTGACAGTATTTTTTCCGATTTCAGATTCAAAATAAAATGAGAAACAAGTTTTCCATATATTAAATAATGTAGAAAATTTGCTATGAATTTTGAATTTTGCAAAATATGAATGCTAGTTTCTTATTAGAAATAACTCAAAATCTAGGATGACTGAAACTTTAGTTGGTCAATTTCCAAAGCATATAGGAAGTACTGGGGGTTTATTAAACTCAGCAGAAACCGAAGAAAAATATGCAATTGTAT
Organism: Prochlorococcus marinus str. AS9601; assembly: GCF_000015645.1. Taxonomy (NCBI): domain Bacteria; kingdom Bacillati; phylum Cyanobacteriota; class Cyanophyceae; order Synechococcales; family Prochlorococcaceae; genus Prochlorococcus; species Prochlorococcus marinus. The sequence goes on along the minus strand of NC_008816.1, from coordinate 1,519,649 downwards.
GGAAAAGTTCCAAGGAACAAGCATTTGAATTGCCTACCGGCGGAGCGGCCTTAATGCATGAAGGTGATAATTTAATGTACTTTGCTAGAAAAGAACAATGTCTTGCATTAGGGACACAATTAAGAGCTTTCAAACCAAGAATTGAAGATTTTAAAATCTACCGCATTTTCCCAGGTGGCGATATTGAATTTTTACACCCCAAGGATGGTGTTTTCCCTGAAAAAGTAAATGAAGGCAGAGAGAAAGTAGGTCATAATCCTAGAAGAATAGGTGAGAACCCTAATCCAGCTGGTTTGAAATTTACAACTAAGAATACTTTTGATTAACTTCTTTAAAGTTGATATAAAAGAAGAAAATAATTATAATTTGGGCTGACATTATTAATATGATCAGCTCACAAAAAGATAGTTTTTTAAAGGCTTACAAAGAAGGTAAAAACTTTATACCTATAGTTGAAACTTGGCCAGCAGATTTAGAGACTCCATTATCGACTTGGTTAAAATTATCTTCAAAAGATTCCCATGGTGTTTTTCTTGAATCTGTTGAGGGTGGCGAGAATTTGGGTAGGTGGAGTATTGTTGCTACTCAACCTCTTTGGGAAGCCGTTTGTTATGGAGAAGAAATAATTAAAACTTGGAATAATGGCAAAACTGAAACACATAAAGGTGATCCTTTTGATATTTTGAGAAGTTGGACAAACGAATACAAGTCAACCACGCTTGATGAATTACCCTCAATTGGACAGTTATATGGCTCTTGGGGTTATGAATTAATAAATCGAATAGAACCAAGCGTTCCAATAAATGAAAAATTAGAAAACAATATCCCTTATGGTTCCTGGATGTTTTTTGATCAGATAGTTGTTTTTGATCAAATAAAAAGATGTATTACTGCAGTGGTTTATGCAGATACAACTTCTACAAAAGAGTGCGAAATTGAACTGTTGTACCTAAACTCAATTTCTAGAATTAAGAAAACTAGAAATTTAATGAGAGTTCCTCTAAAAGAAAATGAGTTTTTAGATTGGAATGAAAATGAGAATTTGAATTTAGATCTAGAAAGTAATTGGGAGAAAAAAGATTTTGAGGATGCAGTTCTCTCTGCAAAAGAATATATAAGAAAGGGAGATATCTTCCAAATAGTTATTAGTCAGAGATTCCAAACTCAAGTCAATAATGATCCCTTTAATTTATATAGAAGTCTGAGAATGGTTAATCCATCTCCATACATGTCATTTTTTGATTTTGGCTCATGGTATCTGATAGGTTCAAGTCCTGAAGTCATGGTTAAAGCAGAAAAAAATAAAAATAGTCAGATCGTTGCAAGCTTAAGACCAATAGCTGGCACTAGACCTAGAGGTATTGATAATCAGCAAGACTTGGAATTAGAAAAGGAATTATTAAAAGATCCAAAAGAGATAGCTGAGCATGTAATGCTAATTGATCTTGGGAGAAATGATCTTGGAAGAGTTTGTGAAATTGGTACTGTCAAGGTCAAGGATTTAATGGTTATTGAGAAATATTCACATGTTATGCATATAGTCAGTCAAGTTGAGGGAATCTTAAAAAATAATGCTGATGTATGGGATTTGCTCAAAGCATCCTTTCCCGCTGGGACAGTAACTGGCGCTCCAAAAATAAGAGCTATGCAATTGATTAAGCACTTTGAAAAAGATGCTAGAGGACCTTATGCAGGTGTATACGGATCTATTGATATTAATGGCGCATTAAATACAGCAATTACAATAAGAACTATGATAGTAAAACCCTCAATAGATGGGAAATATGATGTTTCAGTGCAAGCAGGAGCTGGAATAGTTGCTGATTCTTTTCCTGAAAATGAATATCAAGAGACGATAAATAAAGCAAAGGGAATACTAAAAGCACTAGCCTGTTTGGATAAATAAATGAGTCAAAATAATCTTTATAAGGGTTTTGAGGTGGAACTTTTTACAGGCTCTTTAAATTCTCATATTGGTGTTTCGGATGAAATTGAGAAAATATTTCCTGATTTTGTGAAAGAGCCAGATAACAGAAACGTTGAATACATAACAACTCCTGAAAAAGATTACGGTTCTTTATATGAGAAATTAAAAATTCCAAGAAAAAAGTTAAGACGATGGCTTAACAAAAAAGATTTAACAATCATTCCTTCATCAACTCTTTGTTTTGAACACGATATTCAATTTCAAAGATCTGACATTAACAATCTTTATCATCAATTTATACAAGATAATTATGGAACTGCCATAGCAACTTCAAGTGTACATATAAACATAGGAATAGATGATTTAGATAAGCTTTTTGCGGCTATTAGACTTACAAGATCTGAGGCTGCTTTATATCTATCACTAAGTGCTAGTTCACCATTTTTAAATAATGAAATTACGGAGAATCACTCTCAGAGATGGATGCAGTTTCCTAAAACTCCAAGTAAGGTGCCTTTTTTTGTGAATCATGATTCTTATATTGCCTGGATAGAGAAAAATATAGCTAATAAAAATATGCAAAATATCAGGCATTTTTGGTCTTCAATCCGACCAAATGGTCCCCAAAGACCTTTAATTCTTGATCGCTTGGAATTAAGAATTTGTGATTTTGTTCACGATATTAATTTGCTTTTAGGGATAACGGCCATGATAGAACTGAGGATTTTAAATCTTTTTGAAAATATAAATACCTTAGATCCTATGAATGCTAGTACTTTTTCTCTGGATGAGTTATCAGAAATATGTGATCAAAATGAAATTAATGCTGCTAAAGATAGTCTGAATTCAGAGTTAATTCACTGGGAAGATGGCAAAAGAGTTATTTGTAGTGAATGGATTCAAAACTTATTATCAGATTTATCATCCACAGCAGAAGGCTTTGGTATGAAACATCTTTTAGATCCTATCTATAAAGTGCTTGAAGAAGGCAATCAATCTATGAAATGGATAAATCAATATGAAAAAGGTCTTTCTATTGAGCAGATAATGAAAATTTCTATCGAAGATATGATTAGGAGTGAGGCCTAGAATGTTTGATTATTTAAATAAACTTTGATCTGAACATTTTCACTTATGACATAATGATTATATGGAATCTTTTCGCCAGGTAAAAAATAATAATGTGGATCTGATAAGTAACAATGATCCACTTGATAAAAATCGTCTTCTAATTGAAGATCTCTGGGAATCTGTGCTAAGAGAAGAATGCCCAGATGATCAAGCAGAAAGGTTGATACAGCTTAAAGAATTAAGTTATTCAAAACAAATTGATGGCGATAGTTCAAAAACTTTTAAAAATGAAATAGTTGATATTGTAAATTCTATGGATTTAGCAGAATCCATAGCTGCAGCAAGGGCTTTTTCATTATATTTTCAACTTGTGAATATTTTGGAACAAAGAGTTGAGGAAGATAGATATATTCAAAGCTTTACCAATAAGGATGTTCAAAAATCGCCCGACAATCTTGATCCTTTTGCCCCAGCATTGGCTAGGCAAAATGCTCCTGTAACTTTTAGAGAATTGTTTTACAGGCTTAGGAAACTAAATGTGCCACCAGGCAAATTAGAAGAGTTATTACAGGAAATGGATATTCGTTTAGTTTTTACTGCACATCCGACGGAGATAGTAAGACATACGATTAGACATAAGCAGACAAGAGTAGCAAATTTGTTAAAAAAAATACAGATTGAGCAATTTCTGACAAAAGAAGAAAAAAATTCTTTAAAAACCCAATTAAAAGAGGAAGTAAGACTTTGGTGGAGGACTGATGAATTGCATCAATTTAAACCTTCAGTTTTAGATGAAGTTGATTATGCCTTGCATTATTTTCAGCAAGTTTTATTTAATGCGATGCCTCAGTTGAGGGGAAGGATCGCTGAAGCACTTACCGATAATTATCCAGATGTTCAGTTGCCCTCAGAATCTTTTTGCAACTTCGGTTCTTGGGTAGGCTCTGATAGGGACGGTAATCCATCGGTCACTCCTGAGATAACATGGAGAACTGCTTGCTACCAAAGGCAGTTGATGTTGGAAAGATATATTATTGCGACGTCTAATCTTAGAGATCAATTAAGTGTTTCGATGCAATGGAGTCAAGTCAGTTCCTCCTTATTAGAGTCACTTGAAACTGACAGGGTTAAGTTCCCTGAAATATATGAAGCTAGAGCTACAAGGTATAGATCAGAACCCTACAGATTAAAATTAAGTTATATCCTAGAGAAATTAAGATTAACACAAGAAAGAAATAATTTATTAGCTGATAGTGGATGGAAATTTGACTTGGAAGGAGAAACTGATAACAAAAATTTAGATAAAGTTGAAAGCTTATATTACAAGTCAGTAAAAGAATTTACTTATGATCTAGAACTTATCAAAAATAGTTTAATTAGTACAGATTTAAATTGTGAGTCTGTAAACACCTTACTTACTCAAGTTCATATTTTTGGATTTTCCTTAGCAAGTTTAGATATTCGTCAAGAGAGTACAAGGCATAGTGACGCTATTCAAGAGCTTACAAATTATCTTGATTTATCTGTTCAATATGACCAAATGTCTGAGGAAGAGAAAATTAAATGGCTTATAGACGAATTAAATACAAAAAGGCCTTTAATTCCATCTGACGTTCACTGGACAAAAACCACAGAAGAAACATTTTCAGTTTTTAAAATGGTTAAGAGACTACAGCAAGAATTTGGAAGTCGCATTTGTCATTCTTATGTAATTTCAATGAGTCATAGTGCATCTGATTTGCTTGAAGTTCTCTTACTGGCAAAAGAAATGGGACTTCTTGATCAAAATTCACAAAAGTCAAAATTATTAGTTGTTCCTCTTTTTGAAACTGTGGAAGACCTTAAAAGAGCACCAGAAGTAATGGAAAAGTTGTTTAAATTAGATTTCTATAGATCATTATTGCCAAAAGTAGGAGAATCTTTTAAACCTCTGCAAGAATTAATGCTTGGATATTCTGATAGCAATAAAGATTCGGGGTTTGTTTCTAGTAATTGGGAAATTCATAGAGCCCAAATAGCTCTTCAAAATCTTTCAAGTAGGAATAACATATTGTTAAGACTGTTTCATGGAAGAGGTGGTTCTGTAGGTAGAGGAGGAGGACCAGCCTATCAGGCAATATTGGCTCAACCAAGCGGTACTTTAAAAGGGCGAATAAAAATAACAGAACAAGGAGAAGTTTTAGCTTCTAAATATAGTCTTCCGGAACTTGCTTTATACAATCTTGAAACTGTAACTACAGCGGTAATTCAAAATAGCTTGGTAAATAATAGACTTGACGCTACTCCAGAATGGAATCAATTAATGTCTAGGTTGGCAGAAACATCAAGGTCTCACTACCGAAAATTAGTGCATGAGAATCCTGACTTGTTGAATTTCTTTCAAGAGGTCACTCCAATAGAAGAAATAAGTAAATTACAGATATCCAGTAGGCCTGCAAGAAGAAAAAAAGGTGCAAAAGATTTATCAAGTTTACGAGCTATTCCATGGGTATTTGGATGGACACAAAGTAGATTTCTTTTACCAAGTTGGTTTGGAGTAGGTACTGCATTGTCATCTGAATTAAATTTAGATCCACAACAAATTGAATTACTAAGAGTCTTGCATCAAAGATGGCCATTTTTTAGGATGCTTATATCTAAGGTAGAAATGACATTATCTAAGGTGGATTTAGAAGTGGCAAGATATTATGTTGATACTCTTGGCAGTAAAGAAAATAAAGATTCTTTTGATAATATTTTTGAAGTAATTTCTAAAGAATATAATCTCACGAAATCTTTAATACTTGAAATTACTGGTAAAAATAAGCTTCTTGAATCTGATAGAGACTTGAAGTCATCTGTAAGCTTGAGAAATAAGACAATCATTCCATTGGGGTTTTTGCAAGTTTCACTTTTAAGAAGATTAAGAGACCAGACAAGACAACCCCCAATAAGCGAGTTTTTTCTGGATAAAGATGAATCTACAAGAGCTTACAGCAGAAGTGAACTATTAAGGGGAGCACTTTTAACTATTAATGGGATAGCAGCTGGTATGAGAAATACAGGATAATAATTGCAATATTTTTCTAAAAAAAAACTTGTTCTTCCAGAAGGTTATTTTGTTAACTCTTCTCAAATACCATTAGCTAAAGAAGTTAATAAACTTTTAGCTAATTGTGGTTGTGATACATTTCCAATAAAACCTTTTTCCGAGGCTATTGAGAAAAGTAATTTCTTTTTTACCATACAGAATGAATTAAAAAATAAGTTATATGGCTTTGTAAGGGTTACGTCTGATAGGGGGTTAAATGCAAACTTGTGGAATTTAAGTGCATTGCCAGGTAATAATCAGCAACTTTATTATTCAATATTGATTCAAGTAACTCTTGAGAAAATAAATAGAGAAATGCCTGGATGCAGTATTTCTGTACAGGCACCAGTATCTTCGTTTTTAAGTTTAGAGGAGAATGGATTCATACTAGATCCAAATGGAATAAGAGTAATGGGATATAAACTTTAAAAATGATGTTACGAGCATGGAGGGATTCGAACCCCCGACTCTCAGAACCGGAATCTGATGCTCTATCCAACTGAGCTACATGCCCTTTAATTTTTCAATTTCTTTAAAGAAAATCTAAACATTTTAAACTTAGCTAATTTAATTAATGAATGCACAAAAAAAATTTTTTTAAATAAATTAAAAATTAAAAATTTTCGAAACTATAAAAGTTTTGAAATTGATTTAAAAGAGCAAAGAACTATTGTTCTTGGCTGTAACGGTATTGGGAAGTCAAATTTACTTGAATCGGTTGAATTTTTAAGTCAACTAAAATCTAATAGAGCATTAAGCGATAAGGATTTAATTGAGAATGACAGTGATATGGCTGTAGTCAAAGGACAGATAAATTTTAAAGATGATTTAAAGTTAAATTTATTCCGCAAAGGGCCTAAAAGAATTTACGTCAATGAAACAATCTTGAAAAAACAGAGTGAAATAAAGAATTATATTCGGAGTGTATGTTTCTGCTCCAATGATATCGATATTGTTAGAAGTGAACCAAGTTATCGAAGAATATGGATTGATAAAGTCGTATCTCAGCTTGAACCAGTATATTTAGATCTGATAAGTAGATTTAATAGGATTTTAAAGCAAAGAAGTCATTTTTGGCGTTCCGAAAGTTTTTTAAAAACTCAATCTTCAGATATTGTTGAAAGCTTTGATATTCAAATGTCAATAATAAGTACAAGAATTTTTAGGCGCAGAAGAAGGGCATTATTAAAAATAAAACCATATGTTGAATATTGGCATAATCATTTAAGTAAATCTAAAGAGCAAATAGATATAAATTATCTTTCCGGGATACAAAATATAAGTCCAGAAGAAGAAGAAGAAGAAGTTATTAGTAAAAAAATAGTAGAACAACTCTTAAATCAGCGTTCAATAGAAGCATTGACAGGTAAATGTAATTTTGGACCTCATCGTGATGATGTTGAGTTTCTAATTAATAATGTTTCAGTTAGAAAATATGGTTCTTCAGGACAGCAAAGGACTTTTATCTTGGCTTTAAAGATGGCTGAACTCGATTTATTAACTAAAACATTAAATGTTCCTCCAATACTTATATTGGATGATGTTTTGGCGGAATTAGATTTAACCAGGCAAAATTTGTTATTAAATTCTGTTGGCAAAGATAGTCAATGTTTTATAAGTGCGACACATTTGGATAAATTTAATCAGTCTTTCGTAGGCTCTTCACAAATGATTCACTTATAATTTCAAAAAAGCATGATTTTTAGCTAATCTTAATTTCATATAAATTCTTAAATGGAAACCTACAAAAAAAGTCACATTTTAAGTTCGTTAAGTGATGAGCAAAAATTAAGTCATCAAAGTAAACACCTTTTGTTGGAACTTTATAAATGCGATGGCGAAAAATTAAATGACGAATCCTTTTTGCGCTGTATTCTTAATAGAGCTGCTAAATTGGCAAATGCAACAGTTTTAAATTTGATAAGTAATAAATTTGAGCCTCAGGGGGTTACAGCAATTGCATTACTGGCAGAATCTCATATTTCAATACATACTTGGCCTGAATCTAATTATTCGGCAGTCGATATTTTTACATGTGGTCGAAATATGATGCCTGAACTAGCTAGTCAATATATAATTGAATCTTTGATGGCTAAAGAACATTCTTTGCATGTCATTGAGCGAAATCCACCTTCAGCAGTACCCAAGCAGATCAGAACAGCTGTTTAAAACAATATTTACCTATTTAATTTTCCACTTATTAGTCCTTCAAGATCTAAGCTAGTACAATTAAAACCTAAATTAGAAAAATATTGAACTAATTCATTAAAGTTATATTTGTCAAAAAAATGCTTTAATTCATTTTTGGGAATTTCTATTCTTGCAGTTGAGCCTTGGCATCGAACTCTAACCTCCGATAAGCCACCTTGTTTAAGGTATTCTTCTGCTTTCTCAACCATTTTTAGCCTCTCGCTAGTTATCTCATGGCCATAAGGAAATCTAGATGATAAGCAAGGTTGAGCAGGTTTATCCCACCAAGGAAAACCTAATGCTCTTGATATATCTCTAATGTCTTTTTTTGAGAATTTAAATTTCGCAAGGGGAGAAATAACTCCTGCTTGTTTTGAGGCTTGTATACCTGGTCTGTAATCTTTCAGATCATCAACATTAACTCCATCTAAAACAATCTTGTAATTAAGTTTTTTAGAAAGGTAGGTTGTATGTTTGTGGAGTTCTTTTTTGCATGCAAAGCACCTATCCTTAGGATTTTTACTATAACTTGATTGGTCTAATTCTGATGTTTTAATTTCTAAATGTTTTACTCCAATCCATTTTGCTTGACTTTTTGCTTCTTCGCGAAGAGTATTGGCTAATGCAGGAGAAATACCAGTAATTGCAATTGCTTTGCTACCTAATTGCTCGAATGCTAATGATGTTACTAATGTACTGTCAACTCCTCCGGAATAAGCAATGCAAACACTATCAAGATTCTTAATGTATCTTCTAATTGTATAAAGCTTTTCACTTTGTTCATCAGTGAGGATTTCTAGTTGATTGAACATGGTAATTACTTTAAAATTCAAATTACCTATGAATAGGTTGAATTTATTATTAAATCTTTAATAATATTCTTATCTATATCTTAGATTAAATTTACTAAATTTTGTTCAATTGACGAATACGAGTAGAAATAGAGGAATTGGAATTGTCACAGCAAGTGACAGTCAAGAGAGATCAAAAGGTCAATTACATATTTATGATGGAGAGGGTAAGGGGAAAAGCCAGGCTGCATTGGGAGTAGTTCTCAGGACAATAGGATTAGGAATATGCGAAAAAAGACAGTCAAGAGTTTTACTTCTAAGATTCTTAAAAGGCCCTGAGAGGCCATATGACGAGGATTCCGCTATAGAGGCTTTACAAAGAGGCTTTCCTCATTTAATTGACCATGTAAGGACAGGAAGATCTGAATTCTTTACTGCTGACCAAGTGACAAGGTTTGATGTTGGTGAGGCCGAAAGAGGTTGGAATATTGCTAAAGGAGCAATTGCTAGTTCTCTTTATTCTGTAGTTGTACTCGATGAGTTGAATCCAGTTCTTGATTTAGGAATGCTTGATATCAATGAAGTAGTTGATTCTCTGCAAAATCGTCCAGATGGATTAGAAATAATTATTACTGGAAGGGCAGCCCCGCCCTCTTTGGTAAGAATATCTCAACTCCATTCAGAAATGAGACCACGATTGATAGGAAACTCAGCAGAACTAAACAAACAAAGTAGTTCTAGTGGTGGAATTGAGATTTATACAGGCGAAGGAAAGGGTAAATCCACAAGTGCACTCGGTAAGGCTCTTCAAGCTATCGGTAAAGGAATATCTCAAGATAAAAGTCATAGAGTTTTAATATTACAGTGGTTAAAAGGTGGAAATGGATATACCGAAGATGCTGCCATAGAAGCTTTGAGAGAGAGTTACCCTCATTTAGTAGATCATTTGCGTTCAGGCAGAGATGCCATCGTATGGAGAGGTCAGCAACAACCAATTGATTATGTTGAGGCTGAAAGAGCATGGGAAATTGCTAAAGCTGCTATTTTGTCTGGCTTGTATAAGACGATTATTTTAGATGAATTAAATCCAACTGTTGATTTAGAGTTGTTACCTGTGGAATCAATACATCAAACGCTCTTAAAAAAACCAGCAGAGACAGAAGTTGTAATTACTGGAAGGTGTAAAAATGAACCTTCATACTTTGAACTGGCTGATGTTTACTCTGAAATGGTTTGTCATAAGCATTATGCAAATGTGGGAGTTGATTTAAAAAGAGGTGTAGATTACTAACTATTCTTAAAAAATTAATTGCCCAATATTTTTTTTACCTTTTCGATGCCGCCTTCAATAGATCTTGACTTAATTTTGAATTTAGATAAGATTCTTGATGCTTTTTCAGAGCGTTTCCCCGATTTACATATAGTGAAAACCTCTTTATTTAAACTTTCTTTTTGAATAAATTTTAAGTCAGATGCTTGTTTCAAATGACTTAAGGGAATTGAGATAGATCCTTCTATTGCAAATGAAGAAAATTCTTCATTTTCTCTAACATCAATTAAAAGAATTTTGTTGGGTTTTGCTTTGTATAAACTATTAAATTCATCAGCATTTATAATGTTAATCTCATTATTTTTTTCACAATATTCGTCGCTATTATAAAAGCCCTCAAACTGAGACAGGTTTTTTATTCGTTTATTTGACTGATCACTTTTTAGATGTAATTTTTTCATATTCATATTCAATAGATCAAAAATTAAAATCTTCCCATCTAAAATTTCACCTTTTTTCAAAATGATTTTGATAATTTCATTAACCTGAAGAATTCCTATTAAACCTGTTGAAACACCCACAACTCCGAATTCTGCACAACTTGGGGCAGCATTTTTTGAAGGTGATTCTGGAAGTAAGTCTCTTAAATTTGGACTATTTTTATATAAATTGAAAACACTCACCTGCCCTTCAAAGCCTTGTACACTTCCAAAGACTAGGGGTTTATCTAATATCAGGCATGAATCATTTATTAAATATCTTGTGCCAAAGTTATCAGAGCAATCACAAATAACATCAAACTCCTTTATTAATTCAAGAGCATTTTTAGGATTAATTCTCTCTGAAAAGGTTAATATTTCACAATTAGGATTGAAATTTTTAATTCTTTCCCTAGCAGAATCAATTTTAAGATTGCCAATAGTATTTGTTTCATGAATTATCTGTCTCTGGAGATTAGACTTTTCAACTTGATCGTTATCAACTATTCCAATTCTCCCAATTCCTGTTGCAGCTAGATAAAGCAAAACGGAAGAGCCAAGCCCACCTGCTCCGATACATAATACTGAGCTGTTTTTAAGATTTAATTGGCCCTCGTAACCTATCTCTTTAAGGGTAAGATGTTTTTGGTATCTCTCTTCTTCATCAGAGTTTAAGAAATTAAATTTTATATCTTTGGACATTGAGATCCTTTAATTTTTGCGAGCTAAACTATGAAAATATAATAATTAAAATAAAAATTTTAGACTTTTTAAAATTTCTTTTTGATCTAATTTATTAATGTTTTTGTTAGAACTAGAAAATAATGTGAAGTTTTTATAAAACCAATTTTAAGCTTAAATATCTTCAGAAAGCCTAGATACCAAAGCCTCTAAAAAAATACAAAATGTTTCGGTTCGGAATTTTGCACAACAAAAAGGTAGTCAATAGACGTTTTTTCCGATACTGTCTGGTTCATATATTAAGTTTACTGAATTCATGAGTGATAACACTCCAGAGTCAAACCAAGACTCCGGCTCCGATACAAGCTCAGAAACCAAAAGTTTTTCAGAGAAGTACTCTGATGTTATGGGAAAAGTCAACGAAACCCTTGGTAATGTTGATTGGACTCAAATGGGTAAATACGGCAAGGCGGCAGGCATAATTGCTGTTGTCGTAATAGCTCAGATAATAATTAAAGTTGTCATTGACACGATAAACTTTTTCCCAATTCTTCCTGGTTTACTTGAACTACTAGGCGTAATTGTTGTCGGTCAATGGAGCTGGCAAAATCTTCGTACCAGTGAAAATCGTGAAGCTGTTTTAGATAAGGTACAAAATCTTAAGAAGACATATTTAGGGTAGTTTAAGATTACATATTGAGTATTTCTTTTACGTAATCTTTAACTTGTTTTAAATACCCTCCTCCAAACATATTGGCGTGATTCAATATGTGATAAAAATTATAAATAATAATTCTTTTTTCAAATCCTTTTTTTATAGGAAAAATTCTATGATATTCTTCATAAAATTCTTTTCTAAAACCTCCAAATAATTTTGTCATAGCTATATCTACTTCATTATCTGCCCACCAAGATGCCGGGTCAAAAATAACCCCCTTGCCACTTTTATCCATCCCTGCATTTCCTGACCACAAATCACCATGAACTAGAGCATTTATTGGTTCGTGATTCAGTAATTCTGTTTTAATTTTTTCTTTAACTTTATTTATGGTTTCTTTATCTAAAGTCGTTGGTTTAAGAATTAATAATTGAGGTATTATCCTTAAGTTTAAAAAACAATCTATCCAATTATCTTCCAAGCCTTTCTTCTGATCTGTTGTTCCGATAAAACCCTCAACTGGAAACCCAAACATTTTGGGATTAGATTCAGCCGATTTTAGATGCAATTCACCTAAACCTTTTCCAAGCTTTTTTTGTTCAAAGTTATTCATATCTATCCATTCAATTAAAAGAATCTCTATATTTTTTATATTTTTATATGCAATAACTTCTGGAATAACTAAGTTTTCTTGGTTAATATATTTTCTCAAATTTTGAAGACAATATTTTTCAAATTCAAGAAATTTTTTGTTTCTAATATTTTTTTTAAGGAATAACTTTTTGTTTGAGAATTCTATTCGCCATGCACTATGAATATCACCACCATGTACTTGTTCAATACTTTTTGGATAGGTTTCACCTAATTCTTCACAAATTTCGTTAATTTCAATAGGAGATAATTTTTGCATTTTAATGAGAAATTCTGAAGTTATTGTTATTGGCGCCGGTATAGCAGGACTAACTTCTGCAGCGATTTTATCAAAACAAGGCTTATCAGTGACCTTAATCGAATCTCATACTCAAGCCGGAGGATGTGCCGGTACTTTTAAAAGAAAGAATTATACTTTCGATGTTGGCGCAACTCAGGTTGCAGGTTTAGAGAAGGGAGGAATACATTATAGAATTTTTGATTTTTTAGATATTCCATCTCCAGAAGCCACAATTTTAGACCCTGCTTGCATTGTTGATTTAAATGATGGTGGTAATCCTATACCTATTTGGTATGAAAAAAGTAAATGGATTGTTGAACGAGAAATGCAGTTTCCTGGGAGTCAAAGATTTTGGAAACTTTGTTCCCTAATACATGAAAGTAATTGGATATTTGCTAATAACAATCCTGTATTACCAATAAGCAATTTTTGGGATTTTTCTCAACTTCTTAAAGCACTAGTTCCTTCAAACCTTGTCACAGGTATCTTACTTAAATCTACTATTTTTGATCTATTGCGGATATGTGGATTATCCAAGAATGAGCGCTTGATTAAATTCTTAAATCTTCAACTAAAACTTTATTCTCAAGAGGATGTTTATAATACTGCTGCATTATATGGATCTACTGTTCTTCAGATGTGTCAACAGCCATATGGTCTGTGGCATCTTAAAAAATCTATGCAGTCTTTAAGTGAATCATTAGAAAGTTCATTGATTAAAACTGGAGTTAATTTATTTTTTGGACAAGAAGTAAATTCTATAACTTTTGACGACGTAAATATGTGTTGGCAAGTATCTGCTAATTCGAAAAAAAAATCATTTATTTACCAAGCAAAAGATGTGATTTATACTGCCCCTCCACAGTCTTTGCTCAAGCATTTGAAAGATCCTTTAGAAAGAAAAAAAAATTATAAAAATCGACTTAATAATTTGCCTAATCCAAGTGGAGCTGTAGTTTTTTATTCAGCCTTAAAAAAGGAACATATTAAAAAAACATTCTCCAATCATTATCAATTTGTTTCGAAAGAATTTTGTTCCTTATTTGTATCAATTAGTGATGATGGTGATGGAAGAGCGCCAAAAGGTGAAGTTACTTTAATTGCCAGTATCTTTACCAAAACTAAAGATTGGGTTGACCTAGATAAACAAACTTATTTAAAGAAGAAAAATAGTTTCATGAAAAAAATATCCCTTGAATTGGAAAGTCAATTTGATATTGATCCTGATAAATGGCTACATAGGGAATTAGCAACTCCATTGGGCTTTGAAAGATGGACAAAAAGACCTAATGGAATAGTAGGGGGGCTTGGTCAAAATCCAGATATTTTTGGTTTATTTGGATTATCAAGTAGGACACCTTTTGAAGGTTTATGGTTATGTGGAGATTCGATTTATCCAGGAGAGGGGACTGCAGGTGTTAGTCAGTCTGCATTAATGGTTTCAAGGCAAATTTTAGCTTCCAAAGGTGTAAAAAATTTTAGTTTATAAAATTTTGTCTGTTTTCTTTTGCTTCAGCAAGTTTTTTAGAAAGTAAATCCCAATTTTTTTCTTTAATAAGAGATTCCAGTATGTTTAGCTTATTTTTAAAATTATTTATGGAATTTAGAATATTAATCTGATTATTAATAGCTAAATCTAGACCTAGTTGTTCATTGCCTCCGCCAACTCTCGAAGTATCAGCAAATCCTGTAGCAGCTAATTTTTGCGTGAGATCTAATAAAGATTGATTATTTTTTGTTTGCGCAGTTTCTATCAGGGCAGAAGCTAAAAATATAGGCAAATGAGAAATTAGAGATACTGCTTCATCATGCTCTTTTGGCGAAGCTTGGCAAATTTCACAATGCATTGATTTTATGAGCTCGGAAATAGTTCTGACTGAATTTAAATCACTATTTTGTGTTGGGGTAATAATCCATTTTGCATTTTTAAAAAGACCTTCAAAACCTGAATCAACTCCTTTTTTTTCTGTTCCTGCCATTGGATGAGATCCAATAAATAGAGGATGCAAATTTTCCCATGTATTTACAATTGGTTCTTTTACAGAGCCTACATCAGTTATTATTGTTTCCTGAGGTATTGATGCGACTAATTGTTGAGACGGACTGATCAAATCTTTGATAGGCAATGCCAAAATTATTAGCTCACATTTTTTTAATAGGCTCAAATCACAGCTAACAAAATTTGCAAGTTTTTTATCCTTAGCTTTTTTTTCATTAAATTCATTATTTGCTATTCCATAAATTGTATGATTTAGACTTTGGAGTTTTAATCCCAAAGAACCGCCAATTAAACCTAATCCTACTATTCCAATTTTCATAGATTGATTAATTCAAGACCCTCTTATATTGATACCAATTTTTTGTATATTAGGTTCATAAATTTTGTATGTATTTGAAATTAAATTAATTATAAATGCTTGAAATTTTAAGTCATCAATATTTGAAAAATTTTTTGAGAGATCAAAGTATTAGTTGGGAACACATATATTCTTTTGGGCGAATAATTTCCAAATGTATTGAAAATGATTCTACATATCTAATTAATTCTGAAATTTTTTCTAGCTATGATTGGTTACCTCCAATTTTGATTTCTTTATTTTTAAAGGAAGAGGATTCAACTTTTATTTTATCTAAAGAAAAAATTCAATTTATAAGCCAATTTCAGATTGATTCATTAAGAAATCTAGGTTTTAATTTTATTTTTAAAAATGATCAACTTATTTTTGCAAATCATCATATTCGTTTGATAACAATCCAAAATTTACTTAATGATCCCAATTCTCGTAATCTTAGAAATCATCGAATAGTTTATTCTGGAATCGAGGATATAAAACAGGATTTAAAAAATCATTTTAGAATTTCTTTGGTTAAAAAGGATTGGACAAAAAATTTTAATGAATTTGAATTAATCAATCAAAAATTTATAAAAGTATATGATTCATTGAAGAAAAAGTTCCTCATGAGAAAAGTCTTAGGTAATAGTTTTATCAATTTAAATGAAAAAGAAATTAGTTTTTTTTCAAACTTTTTTCATGAAAATTCCTTTTTTTCTGATAAATTTTTTATGGTTAATAAAGCATTATCTAAAGGTTGGGCGTGCTGGGTTAAGTTAAACGAAACAAATTTAGATTGGACTTTGTATTTACAGCCAATAGATGAACTTTCTCACATTAAAGAATTTTTTTCAAATAATAAATTTGTTTTTTTATCAGCATTGAGAAAAGATAATTTTTTCCAAATGTACTTTAAAAAACATAGTTTAGATATTGACTTGGTTATTAATTTTAAAAGTAATTTTGAAGAGAAAAAGATCTCATTATATATACCCTCTAGACAGTTGCTTCCTAATAATCCTCTTTTTACCAATTCAATCTTGGATAAATGCAAAAAGTTAATACTTTTTAGAAAGGGTTTAACTTTAGTTTTGTCTGATGATATTGATTTAAAAACTAATATTGCTACAGAATTAGCTTCTAAGTACGGGAAGAGGGTGTTGCTAGAGACAATTCCCTCAGGTAAAAATCAAATTCTTTGCTCAAGTTTTGACTGGTGGATTATGAATTCTTATTTAATTCAAATTCCAGAACAAATTATTATTCCTTTACTTCCTATTCCGAATATGTCAGAACCTATTAATAAAATTACAGTCGCTCATAAAAACAAGCTTTCCCAAGATTGGTTTCGAGACTTTTTTCTTCCCCAAGCTAGAATTAAACTTGAAAGATCTATTTCCCCTCTAAGAAGAAATTCAGGTAAGCTAATAATCTTAGATGGAAGAGTAAATAAAAGAAACTGGGGAAGATTACTTTTGCAAAACATTCAACCTTCAAAAAAAATTAACTATGTGCTACCTTTTGATTAGGTTATGATTTTGTAAATAACTAACGAAATATGGGAGAAGCAAAAAGACGTAAAATACTTGGTTTATCTCCAAAAAAAAATAATACTAGAACTAAAGTTGATGAGTCTCCAAGATTATTTGAATGGCTTCCCTTTACAATCAATCAAAGAGATAATCTAATTAAATTAAGTATTAAGGCTAGTTGGTTTGGAATCGGAGGGTTAGTTATCTTATGGATTGTAGTGAGATTTATAGGCCCTGCTGCTGGGTGGTGGACTTTAGCTGATTCTTTATAAATCTAAGCTACTGTTTTTATATCATTAACAGCGATTGTATTAGCAGGATTGCTATTTAATGCTTTCATTGAATTAGAACTGACTTCAGTTCCTTCTGTTAATTTCTCTTTAACCATAGATTCTACTTTATTCCTGATTTCTAAGTTTTGATCAAGCCAAATAATTGTATTATCTCTTCCTTGTCCAATATTTTCTCCTTCATAACTATACCAAGCGCCTCTCCTTATTATGATATTAGTCTCTTCTGCTAAATCTAATAAACATCCTGTTGTACTAATACCTTTTCCGAAGAGAATATCAAACTCTGCAATTCTAAATGGAGGTGCAACTTTGTTTTTTGCTACTTTCACTTTTGCTCTTATGCCATATTCTTCAGTACCTCTTTTAAGAGTTTGAATTCTTCTGATATCAAGTCTCACTGAGGCATAAAATTTTAATGCATTACCTCCTGTGGTTGTTTCTGGATTGCCGTATGTAACGCCAATTTTTAGGCGTAATTGATTCAGGAATATTACCGTACATCCAGATTTGCCAATATTTCCTGTTATTTTCCTCATTGCTTGGCTCATTAGCCTTGCTTGGCTTCCAATTACGTGATCTCCCATCTCTCCTTCTATCTCGGCTCTTGGGGTTAGTGCTGCGACCGAGTCAACAACTACAAGATCTACTGCACTTGATCTGATAAGTTGGTCAACTATTTCTAGAGCCATTTCACCTGTATCTGGTTGTGAGACTAACAAATTTTCAACATCAACTCCTAAAGAGGCTGCATAAACTGGATCGAGTGCATGCTCAGCATCTACAAATGCTGCTACTCCTCCATTCTTTTGGACTTCCGCAATCGCGTGCAGCGTTAATGTAGTTTTTCCTGAACTTTCTGGTCCATAAACCTCTACTACCCTTCCTTTGGGATAGCCTCCTCCTAATGCTAAATCTAAAGTGAGCGCTCCAGTAGATATTGTTTCTACTTTCATTCTTGAGGCGTCACCAAGTCTCATTATTGATCCTCGTCCAAAATTTCTTTCTATTTGACCTAAGACAAGACTTAATGCCTTGTCTTTTTCTTTTGATTCAGTTTTTTTCTTTTCTTCAAGGCTCATTGTTTGATTTATCGGTTAAAGTTCTTGTAATTATTCTAAATTTGGAAATTTTTATTTAAACCAAACTTCATAAATACAAACTATAGTACATCTGTACTCTAGCTGATTATCTTTAAATTGCAACTAATTCTCCTAGGTTTCCTAATTTTAATAATTTGATTTCATTACTTAACTTATTTTTATCTGATTCTTTCAAATATCCCCAGTCAGCTAGGAAGCATGGAATGTGAGAAGTTTCTGAATTTTGTTTAATATCAATTAGAGTTTTTTTCCTATCTTCTATAAAGCCTAAAATTTCATAAGTTTGTGTAAGCTTTTCAGCTATTTTGATTTTTGTTCCTGATTCATAACCAAAAATAAATTCTGGAAAAATATTTAATTGTATAAGTATTTTTTCTGCAAATATTTTACCTTTAGTTGTTATAACTCCAGTTTTTATTCCTCTTTTGCTTAATTCTTTCATAAAATTTATAATTTCAAAAAAAGGTTTATGTAAATTTACCCACGATTTAAAATCTTTATCAATTTGGTACTTGCGAGACTTATCTAACATTTTTTGTATATCTTCTGCTATCCAGGAATTTTCATTTAATATCCTCTGGCAATTTTGATGATAATTATTAATGAAATCATCTTTATTATCACTTGTTAATGGATTTTTTGTATTTATAATTTCGTGAACAATCAGAATCATTTCCCAACCATATTTAACCCAAGGCCTAATTTCTTTGAAAGAATTTGGGACTCCTTGATAAAGTTTTTGATCAACAGAGATGCATGGTGAATTTAAATATCTTTCACAGGCCAGCAAGGAGCTATGCCAATATTCTTGCATTCCATCAACTATTACTCCATCAAAATCAAATAGAAAAATTTTTTGAGAAGACACCAATTGAATATTAGAACTGGGCCGCTAGGATTCGAACCTAGGAATGTCGAGACCAAAACCCGATGCCTTACCACTTGGCGACGGCCCATTGAATTATCATTTTAATACATGAAAAGATTTTTTTCTATCCAAAAAATACAAATTTTTTATAAACATGGCGCTAGTTTTGAAAAATAAAAATATTATTTGAATGAGCGCGATTTCCATGGCTCTAGAAATTTCTGAGCTTTTTGGATCGCCAAACCCATTATTTCAGGATACTCATAGAGTTTTTTGTCATTTTTATGAGCAAATTCAATAAGGGGCTGCATAATTTTTCTTGCAGCACTTCCAAATGCTATTCCATCTGGGAGATTGTTTGAATTCAACAATTCATGAGTTTTTTCATTTGTTCCTCCTGCTAATTGAATTAATCCAGGTGGAAGATCTGAACCGATTTTTTCAAACAACTTAAC